>JAICKZ010000016.1 GCA_025927665.1 Steroidobacteraceae bacterium
AAACCATCGGCGTAAATTTTTGTCGATGCTTCACCGTATACCACTGAAGCACCACCGATAAGAGATACTTTTTCACCCACTGGCAAAAATCCAACCAAACCTATACCAGCCAGTGACACGGTGGTTTTGCCATTAAGATTGGCCGAACGCGCGGCGGGGCTGGTGAAACTTGATGCCGTATCCACCGAACCTTCTATTGTCAGATAACGATTCAGATACCAACCGCCACGAACACTGAGACCCAAACTTGAATCATCACATAAATTGGCTGGCGCCCCGGTGCACAGTCCGTTGATTCGCATTGCGCTAGGTCCACCACCAACATACCAAGATTCATCGATTGATCCAGCCAAGGTGTTTGCACTGATAAACAGTGCACAAATCAACCATAAAAATTTCATTCTCATTCCTCACTAAAGCACATCGCATAAATTATGCGCTTGTTTGTTCAACGCTCGCCATTTTACTTCGTCAACTGTTCCGCCATCTCTGCAGAGCGCGATGTCGCCACTTTGACAGCTTCTGAAACAATAGACTTTAAATCACGTGCTGCAAATACTTTAAGCGCTGCTTCCGTGGTGCCGCCTTTGGAAGTCACTTGTGTGCGTAACGTCGCAGGTGATTCCATTAACTCGCGTGCCATGTATCCTGAGCCATATGCAGTTTCAATGGCCAAGGTTCGCGCGACATCTGCAGGCAAACCTTGTTCAATACCGGCGGTTTCGAGTAACTCCATTAACAAGAAAAAATAAGCGGGCCCGCTGCCTGACACCGCAGTTACGGCGTCAATTAATGTTTCTGATTCAACCCATATTGCTTTACCGACAGCCGACATGATTTGTAAAGCCAGTGCACGTTGCGCTGCGTTGATAGTAACGGGTGCATACATTCCTGTCATGCCACAGCCGTTGAGTGCGGGACGATTCGGCATCGCACGCACCACCGGCAATCGCAGCCATTGTTCGAGATCACTGGCACGAATACCTGCAGCAACCGATATGATCAATGGTTTGCGCAACAGCGCAGGAGATAATTCTTGTGCAATATGCGGCAATTCCTGTGGTTTTACTGCAAGCACCACGATCTCTGCATCACGAACTGCAGAATGATTGTTTTCAATGACGTTAACTTTATATTGTTGCTGCAACGATTCGAGTTGTGTCGGCAATGGATCGCTGACGGTGATATTGGCAGGAGCCATTCCTTTAGCGATAAGTCCGCCAACCAAACTACGCGCCATATTACCGCCGCCGATAAAGGCCAGCTTGGTACTCAAAAATGTACTCATCATTGATTGCTCTTTAAATAGAACCCGAGGCCTGAATAGATTAGCGTCGCTGTCCAAAAATTGCCGTGCCAATTCTGATCATCGTTGTACCTTCTGCAATCGCCGCTTCGAAGTCATCGCTCATGCCCATTGACAAAGTGTCCAGTTGCGCATCGGCCGCCAGTTGTTGATTCAAATCCTTCTGCAATGTGGCTAATTGTGCAAAATACTTTCGCTGTTGCTCATACGAATCACTCGGCGGTGGAATGCACATAAGTCCGCGCAGTTTAAGTCGCGGTAGCTGAATAATTGTTTGCGCCAGCGAAAGTAATTCGGTTGAATCAATGCCGCCCTTGGTTTTTTCTTCGGCCAATTTTACCTGAATGCATACTTGTAAAGGCGACATGTGAATGGGACGTTGATCATTCAATCGCTGCGCAATCTTGGCACGATCCAACGTGTGCAACCAGTCAAAATGTTCCGCAATCGTTTTGGTCTTATTGCTTTGTACCTGACCAATAAAATGCCAAATCAAAGGTGTCATCTTCAAATCAAGACATGCAGACATTTTTGGTAGTGCTTCTTGCAAGTAACTTTCACCAAAATTTTGCTGACCCGCCTGTGCCGCCGCAGTTACCGCGTCTACTGAATGCTTTTTGCTGACGGCTAGTAGTTGAATCGCCGCAGGATCGCGTCCACAGCGAATTGCAACATCCGTGAGCTGTTGACGCACGGCGTTAAGGCACTGGGTTATCAATCTGAAGCGGTCTTCGGGGTTTGATGGCATGGATGCTGGAAATTGCGGACTGCTTAACATATTGGCTTGATTGTAGCTCCGTTATACTCACCTTCGGCAGCTACTCTCAAAATTCGACGAATAC
The DNA here is from genome assembly GCA_025927665.1 of Steroidobacteraceae bacterium. GTDB lineage: Bacteria > Pseudomonadota > Gammaproteobacteria > Steroidobacterales > Steroidobacteraceae > CAILZL01. Next base: position 2,149 of record JAICKZ010000016.1, read on the forward strand.
TTCGCCAGAATTTCAATTGGGCGTTGCCCTTTGCTTGTCATTAGGAGCATTAATGGCCGTCGATATCGCACAGCTACTCGCGTTTGCTGTCAAGAACAACGCTTCCGACCTGCATTTATCTGCTGGTGTGCCGCCCATGATTCGGGTGGATGGCGACATGAAGCGTGTCAACATGCCTGCACTCACTCATAAAGAAGTGCATAGCATGGTGTACGACATCATGAACGACAAGCAGCGTAAAGCGTATGAAGAATTTTACGAAACCGATTTCTCGTTTGAAATTCCCAAGTTGGCGCGGTTTCGTGTTAATGCTTTCAATCATAATCGCGGTGCCGGTGCCGTGTTTCGTACCATTCCATCCTTGATCATGTCACTGGATGATTTGAACGCACCGAAGATTTTTAAAGATCTGTCCATGCAACCACGCGGTCTGGTATTGGTCACCGGGCCTACGGGTTCAGGTAAATCCACCACCCTTGCAGCCATGGTCAATTACGTCAACGACAATCGTCCGGATCACGTCATTACCATTGAAGATCCCATCGAGTTTGTTCACGAGAGCAAACGTTCATTGGTCAATCAGCGTGAAGTACATCGTGATACGTTGGGCTTCACTGAAGCACTGCGTTCAGCGCTGCGTGAAGACCCCGATGTAGTGTTGGTGGGTGAAATGCGTGACCTTGAAACCATTCGTCTTGCATTGACTGCTGCTGAAACGGGTCATTTGGTGTTTGGTACATTGCATACCAGCTCTGCTGCCAAGACCATTGACCGTATTGTCGATGTGTTTCCTTCTGCGGAAAAGGAAATGGTTCGTACCATGTTGTCTGAATCCTTGCGTGCCGTGGTTTCGCAAACCTTGTTAAAGCGTATCGGCGGAGGTCGTATTGCTGCTCATGAAATCATGATTGGTAATCCGGCGATTCGTAACTTGATTCGCGAAGGGAAAATCGCGCAAATGTATTCTGCGATTCAGACTGGCCAGAAAGATGGCATGCAAACTTTGGATCAATGTTTGGCGGAATATTTGCAGAAAGGATTGATCAGCAAGGAAGAAGCACGTTTCCGTGCACAACATAAAGATAATTTCTAATTTGATTATTTAAGAGTTTGGTGGAGAACAACATGGATCGCGAGCAAGCTATACGATTGATGCAAGACCTGCTGAAACGCATGGTCGAACGCAATGGCTCCGATTTATTTATCACGGCGGGCTTTCCACCTGCCATCAAGATTGATGGCGAAGTACGTGCACAAGCCGATCGTGTGTTGACTGCGGAACAAAGTGCGGTGCTGGTGCGCGCCATCATGAATGATCGCCAGACTCGTGACTTTGATTCCACCAAAGAATGTAACTTTGCCATTGCCCCGCCGGGTATTGGTCGCTTTCGTGTTAGCGCATTTGTGCAACAAGGTCAGATGGGTTGCGTCGTACGCTTGATCAACTCAACCATTCCGACGCTGGATACGATGGATCTGCCCGTTATTCTTAAAGACATTGTGATGTCGAAGCGTGGCCTGGTTATTGTCGTAGGCGGCACTGGCTCAGGTAAGTCCACTACATTAGCGGCCATGCTTAACTATCGCAATGAACGCAGTCGCGGTCACATTATTACGATTGAAGATCCGGTTGAATATGTACACACACCCAAGGGTTGTGTGATTACTCATCGCGAAGTCGGTGTCGATACAGAAAATTGGATGAATGCACTCAAGAATACTTTGCGTCAAGCACCTGATGTCATTCTGATCGGCGAAATTCGCGATAAAGAAACCATGGAATATGGAATTCAATTTGCTGAAACCGGCCACTTGGTATTGGCAACGCTGCATGCGAATAGTGCCAATCAAGCGTTGGATCGTATTATCAACTTTTTCCCGGAAGAGCGCCGCGAACAATTGTTGATGGATCTGTCATTGAATATCAAAGCGCTGATCTCGCAACGATTGATTCCACGCGATGGTGCCGAAGGTCGTATTGCCGCGATGGAAATCATGTTGCATTCACCATTGATTTCAGACTTGATCTTCAAAGGTGATGTGGCACAAATCAAAGAAGTGATGTCCAAGTCAAATCGTCAAGGCATGATCACCTTCGATCAAGCATTGTACGAATTGTATGAAGCCAACATGATTTCTTATGAGGAAGCACTGCGCAACGCCGATTCGAAAAATGAAGTGCGCTTACGTATAAAGCTAGAAAGTAAGCGCGAAATGGTTCTGTCGGATGAAGGCGCGCACAGTCTGCGCATCATTGATGAACGCAACAGCGGCACTGTGCTTTAGTGGATTCAATCATGAAAAACAAAACCAAGGAATCAGAAGACACCAACTTTACTGATACGATCGTCGAAGTTCCTGCGGCCGTAAGCGAAAGCGATGATGCATTGTCGCAATCGGGAGTACATGAAAAGCCGGTTGTTCTGAATACCAAACCATTATTCAAGTTGATGGTTGACAAGCGTGCATCGGATTTATTTTTTACCTCTTATGCGCCAATCAAGATCAAAATTGAAGGTCGCATCATGTCCGTCAACAAACAAATGTTGACGCCTGAGGTTGTGCGTCAAGCGGCTTATGGATTGATGACGCAAGATCAAATTGAACATTTCAACGAAGAATTGGAAGTCGATTTCGCGGTATCCGAGCCGGGGCTTGGGCGATTCCGCGTCAACGTATTTTATCAACGTGGTAATCCGGCCATGGTGTTGCGTTACATCACAGCCGATATGCCGCGCATTGAAGATCTGGGACTGCCAGAAACTTTGAAAGAATTGGTGATGATGAAACGTGGATTGATATTGATGGTGGGTTCTACTGGTTCCGGTAAGTCCACCACCTTGGCTTCAATGCTCAATTACCGCAATGAAAATTCGGCTGATCACATTATTACGATCGAAGACCCGATTGAATTTTTGCACTCGAATAAAAAATCCATCATTAACCAACGCGAGATTGGACTTGATACCAAATCGTATGCGCGTGCATTGCGAAGCGCCATGCGTGCCGCACCCGATGTGTTGTTGATCGGCGAAATTCGTGATCGTGAAACCATGGAGGCCGTCATCATGCTGGCGGGTACGGGTCACTTGGTACTGGCAACCATTCATGCCAACAACAGCGCTGAAACCATGGATCGCGTTATTAATATTTTTCCACGTGATCAACATACGCAAGTCTTTTTGGATTTATCGCAATACTTGCGTGCCATTGTGTCGCAGCGCTTAATTCCCGGGAAAAACAAGCGCCGTGTTCCAGCGGTGGAAATGATGATCAATACACCGCATATATCCGAGTTGATTAAGAAGGGCGATGTCATCGGTATCAAAGAAGCACTGCGAACCAGCAGCGAAAAAGGTATGCAGGACTTTGACGGTGCGTTGTTCAACCTTTACAAACAAGGTCGCATTAAGCTCGATGACGCGTTGAACTACGCCGACTCGCGTACCAATCTGGAAGCCAAGATTAACTTTGGTTGATGCTGTGGAGCATACGTACTCCAGAGTGGTCTCGACATTGAGATAGTATTACCACTCGAGCCTTCATGACTGGAGGAATTTATGTACACGGCTCCTCTCAAGGATTTGAATTTTGCATTGCATCGCGTGCTTGATGCAGGCGCGTTGAGCAACACTTCAAGATTTGCGGATTACTCCGACGAGGTAGGTACAGCTGTTCTTGAAGAAGCGGCACGTTTTGCTGTTGACATCCTCGAACCGTTAAACATCGTAGGTGATCGTGCGGGCGCAAAACTGGGAAATGAGGGCGTTACTTTGCCACCCGGATTTCGTGAAGCGTACCAACAGTTCATTGAAAATGGTTGGCCCCAATTGGGAATTGAAAGTGATATTGGTGGGCAAGGCATGCCATTGATATTGGTCACAGCGGTACAGGAACTTTGGTTCGGTGCCAACACTGCGTTCATGTTGTGCCCAATGCTGACTCAGGGTGCCATTGATGCATTACGTATTGCTGGCTCCGAAGAATTGAAAACGGAATTTCTGCCATCACTAGTTTCTGGTACACACACCGGTACCATGAACCTCACTGAATCAAATGCGGGATCGGATCTCGCGGCAATTCGTACTCGCGCTGTGATGGATGGTGATCATTATAAAATTTATGGACAAAAGATATTCATCACCTACGGCGATCATAACCTCGCCGACAACATTATTCACCTGGTATTGGCTCGCATTGATGGCGCGCCTGCGGGTATCAAAGGTATTTCACTATTTGTCGTGCCGAAGTTTATCAAGCAGACAGATGGATCATTACAACCTAACGATCTACGTTGTGTCTCGCTGGAGCACAAACTCGGCATTCATGTCAGCCCCACTTGCGTGATGTCATTTGGCGATAAGGAAGGCGCGATCGGACACTTGGTGGGTGAAGCACATCATGGCTTAGAGTACATGTTCATTATGATGAATAGCGCGCGTTTGGCAGTGGGCGTGCAAGGCATCGGTCTTTCTGAAAGAGCATTGCAACAAGCAATTGGTTGGGCACATTCACGCATTCAAGGTCGACCCGTTGGCATGCCGACAGAAAAACCTTTATCTATCGTGCATCATCCCGATGTCCGCCGTATGTTGTTGACCATGAAGTCGGGTGTGGATGCGATGCGTTTACTAGCGCTTTATGTGGCATTGCAATTGGATCGCGCTCATTCGTTAAGTGACACGATGCAACAAGCAAAAGCATTACAGCGTGCCGAGTTGTTGATTCCTATTGTCAAAGGATGGTCAACCGAGCGCGTAAATGAACTGGTATCGCTGGGTGTACAAATTCATGGTGGCATGGGTTATATCGAAGAAACCGGCATTGCACAAACCATGCGTGATGCACGCATCACCGCAATCTATGAAGGCACGACTGGCATTCAGGCGAATGATTTGATTGGACGTAAACTCGCGCGCGATCAAGGCGCTGCGATGCATCGTTTGATCGACGAAGCTCGCCAAGAAACAGAGATGCTTCACGATGACGTCAAGGTCGAAGCCGTACAAATGGCGCTGCGTTCTTTACACGATGCAACCGAGACCATATTGATGCAGTTAAGTACTACGCCTATCGCAGCTTACGCGGTATCGGTACCGTACTTGATGTTGTGTGGTTATACCTTGGGCGGATGGTTGCTCGCTCGCGCTGCGCATGTTGCGACTCATGAAGTCGCTAACGAAGGCACCGATGCGGATTTTTTGAATGCGAAGATTCAATGCTTCAAGTTTTATTCAGCGCATATTTTGCCAATTGTAACTGCTCTGACGGAAATCGTTAAACATGGAGCAGACAGCGTGATAAGCGCAGATGCAAAGTTGTTGTAACTTTGATTGATGAATATCCGGTCACTTGAATCCATTGATTATGAAATTATCGCGCCCGTCGTCGATGAATGGTGGGGTGGACGTTCTGTACGTCAATTGCTTTCACGTTTATTCTTTGAGCACTTTCAATCCACCAGCTTCACATTAATGGAGGAAAATAAATTACGGGGTTTTCTTATTGGTTTCATCTCCCAATCATTACCACATGTGTCTTACATTCATTTTGTTTGCGTGGCGCCAGAACACCGTGGCACAGGTTGTGGCCGCGAGTTATATAGGCAGTTCTTTACGACAGTAGTGGCACTTGGATGCACCGAAGTGCGCTGTATAACATCACCTGTAAATGTAACGTCAATTGCATTTCATCAGCGTATGGGATTTCAGATCATCAGCAAAGACGGCGAACAGAATGGTTTTTCCGTTACTTTCAATCACGCTGGAGAAGGACAACATCGAGTTGTGTTTAGAAAGTTTCTCTAGTGATAACACTCATTCAGTAACGGCGACGTCTTTGGTTTCATCGCTGATCTTGCTCTTCTTTTTATTTTTCACCAACATGATTGATCCGATAATGATTGCAGCGGCCAGCCAAATATGTGGTCCCACAGACTCATGGGCAATCCAACTGCCAAGCAGTATCGCCACAATGGGGTTTACATACGCGTAAGTTGATACTAATGAGATCGGCGCGTGCTTCAACAACCAAATGTATGATCCGAAGCCAACGATCGATCCAACAAAAATAAGATAGAGCAAACTCAACATTGAAGGCATGGAAACAGCATTGATGCTCCAACCATGTAACTCGTGTGTGAACAGCGATACAACAAACAACCCGATACTGCCCATTAACATTTCCACACCGGTAGTCATAAATGATGATGCAGGTAACTCTGCTGATTTACTGTACACCGAGCCCATAGACCAAGATACACAGGCACCAAGCAAAGCAAGTACACCCCAAGGATTCAATGAAGATTCATTCAAATGATCAGAAGGCCCAATCAAAATATAGATACCGACAAAACCGATACACAAGCCAAGTATGGATTGCCAATTGGGTCTCGCGCCTCCTGGACGTAACGCTTCGATCATCACCATAAACATAGGAACGGCTGCAACGATCAACGCAGCAATACCCGATGGAATAAATTGTTCGGCCCATGCAACGGTGCCATTGCCACCTACCAATAACAAGGTGCCAATGATGGTGCAGGAAATCCATTGTTTACCGGTCGACAGTGGTTGCCCACTGATACGCTGCCAAATGACGATAATCAAACCCGAAATGAAAAAGCGAATCGCTGCATGTAAGAATGGTGGAATGGTTTCAATCGCAATGCGAATGCCAAGGTAGGTTGATCCCCAGACAATGTAGAGTGCGAGCAACGCGAGCCATATTTTAGTATTGAGTGATTGGCTTTTCATGGTTGAAGTAATACAGCTGCGTGCTTGGTGATAATGCCAAGTCGATTAGACAAGATCGTAATTAAAGAATCGATTCACGTTTAATTTTTTCGAGACAATTGCGTTAGTACCGCCATACGAATGGCGACGCCATTAGTCACTTGTTGTTGAATGACGGATTGTTTGCCATCCGCCACTTCATCAGTGATTTCAACACCACGATTCATCGGCGCAGGATGCATGACAATCGCATCAGGTCTTGCCAGCTTCACACGCGCGGATGTCAAACCAAACTCACGGCAGTACGCATTGTCGTCGGGAATATGTGCAGAAGCCATACGTTCTTTTTGAATGCGCAATGTCATCACTACATCTACATCCTTAATTGCCTTGTTTACGTCGGTGTAACGAATAGCGCCGTAAAATTCGTTGGCGGGCGGCAATAAATGTTCTGGTCCCGCGATGCGTACTTCGCCAATACCTAATGTGGTCAGTGCACTCCAGGTAGAGCGTGCCACCCGTGAATGCATCAAATCTCCCACAATAAGTATGCTGATATTTTTAATATCGGGTTTGTGTTGACGTATGGTTAATGTGTCCAGCAAACCTTGCGTTGGGTGTGATACATGCGCTTCGCCAGCGTTGAGAATGTTTATATGCGGCGCGACATGTTGCGCGACGTGCGCAGGTAATCCCGGTTCCGAATCACGCATCACCAATATATCGGCATGCATGGCTTGCAAAGTGTAAATGGTATCTAACACTGTTTCGCCTTTAACGCGCGAAGAAGTCTGCATGTCAAGATTGACGACATCCGCACCTAATCGCATCGCGGCCAATTCAAATGACACACGTGTACGAGTGCTGGGTTCAAAAAATAAATTAGCGACGGTGTGACCTGACAAGCTGCGATCACGCGCAGGTAATTCGCCAGGCCTTCTTACGTAGAGCTGCGCGAGATCGAGCAGCTCAATTATTTCATCGCGACTTAATCCTTCGAGAGTAATTAAGTGTTTCAGGCGATTGTTAGCATCGCGTTGTACAGATTTACTGAGTTCGATGTAATTTATAGAAGCATTCATGTCGATTATTCAAGTTAGTCTTTGATCAAACCATCGTTGCAATAGAATTTTTGCAGCCAGCTTGTCGACGTCAGCATGGCTGACACGCCGTGTCTTCAATCCAGTGCTACGCAAGTAGGCCAGTTCGCGTTCCGCTTCCTGCGAGCTATGACGTTCATCAACTAGTGCTACCGGTAGATTACTACGAATGGCCAGTTCATCGGCAAATGCTTGCACGAGTGGCGTTAATGCAGTTGGGGTATCGTCGGTATTGTAGGGCAAGCCGACGATTAATTGCTGCGGTGAGTAGTCACGCAGTAGTTGATCAATTTCTTTCCAAGGAAGATGCTGTTTGTATTCAAGTGTACATAAAGGTTGTGGCATACGCGTAAGGGTATTGCCACTAGCGACACCGATGCGTCGAGTACCAAAATCAAATGCCAAAACAATGATGGGAGCAGGCGCGTTTACGCCGCTCATGCGTGCCCTGCATGGGGACTTAAGGTATTCATATTCACTCCCAACAACTGTGCTGCAGCCAACCAACGCTGCTCAAAAGGAGTGGAGAATAGAATGCTTTCGTCGGCAGGTACAGTAAGCCACGAGTTTTGTGAGACTTCCGCTTCAAGTTGTCCTGCTTCCCAACCTGCATATCCGAGAACCATACACATGGGTGTGGGACCATGCCCTGCAGCGACAGCATTTAAAATGTCGCGGGAAGTAGTGACATGAATTTGGTCAGAAACTTTCACCGTCGATTCCCAACTAGGGCCGGCACGATGAATGACAAATCCCCGATCGGGTTGCACCGGGCCACCTCGTAAAATGAATTGATCGTCGCGCGTACTAAGTTGTGGCTCCAATTCCAACTGCTCAAACACTTCCCCCAAACGCATTCTCATTGGCCGGTTGATTATCAACCCCAGTGCACCTTGAGCATTGTGTTCGCAAATCAGCGTGACGGTCTGGGAAAAATTAGCATCCGCCAATGTGGGCATGGCGATCAAAAACTGATTGGTCAGAAAGTGCTCAGCAGACATGGCCGCAGTATCCCGTAATTACCCTCGCGTTCTCAAGTCAGAAAGACACAAAAAGTCCGTTTACGTCACAAAAATATCGCTGTTCGCGATGCATGGTTGTAATCGCCGCGTTACGGGCTAGAGGAAACCTGCGCAGATTATTTTAAGGAATGGAACGATTGAGTTTCAACACCATGGTTGCACATCCCAGCAAACTAATACCTTCAATGCGAGCTAACCAGCGATTCATATTGCTCGTTACTCCTAATCTTGTAGAAGCACATGTGGCGCGATGGGCTAACCATGCATAACCCAACAAAATGCAGAACTCCGGCAATATGGAAGTCGTGGCAAGTATCGACACTTGTATAATTACATTCGCACGTGGATCAATGAACTGTGGCAACAAAGCTAAGAAAAACAATAACGCTTTGGGATTGGCCAGTTGTAACGTCAGCGCACCAAGATAAATTTTGCTAACACTTGCCGGTGCTTCACGCGGCGTTATTAAATTAACCGTATCAGCTTTATTGGCAGATCGTAATGCGTTTATCGCCAAGAAGATAAGATAGCCGGCACCAAACCATTTAAGTATCGCGAAAAACTCTCCACTGGCTGCAATGACTGTGCCGAGACTGGTGGCTGACAACGTAAAATAAATTGCATTGGCGCTGATAATGCCAGTTGCAGCAGGAAGGCCACCGTACATTCCGCGGCGCGTGCCTTGTGATACAACATAAAATACTGCTGGCCCTGGTGACAATGATAATGTTGTCTCCATAACTAAGAACAGCAACCAAGTTTTGAACGTCATCGTAATTTTCAAACTCATCAAATAGAAGTGATTTATAGCGAAGTTCAATTTACTGTGCAAATAGCACATACGGTGAGGCAATGGAAATTCAAATGAGCGCGGAGCCTTCTATACTGGTCTTGGATGCAATGGGTGTGTTGTATCAGGCTGGTGATGATGTCGTCGATCTGTTGGTGCCATATGTACATCAGCACCATTCAGCGATAAGTATCGAAACAATTAACAATGCGTATTTGCAAGCAAGTGTAGGGCAATTAGACGCAGCATCGTTTTGGACGCGCCTAGGAATGACACCTGAGATGGAAGATAACTATTTAGCTGGCCATAAGTTAGTTGACGGTACTTATGATTTTCTATCCAACGCAATCAAGAAATTTAATGTCATTGCTTGTTTATCGAATGATATTGCACAGTGGTCATTGAAACTTCGGCGGCATTTTCGTTTGGAGCAATGGATTAGCACATGGGTGATCAGTGGCGATGTTGGTTACAGAAAACCATCTGCAGAAATTTATCTGGCGCTGATTCGACAGCTCAATGTAAAGCCACAGCAAATTATATTCGTTGATGACCGCTCAAAAAATCTTGATGCAGCGAAATCATTAGGATTTAACACCGTGTTGTTCGATCAAGCGGGTATTGATTCGCACTCGATGCATCGAAACATCAAACAACTTTCGGAGTTATTGAGTTAACGATTTAAAATTTCCTAAGGTACATCCTGCCCATGTGTTGTAGCCAAAATGCTGAACCATTGTTGACGTGACAACTTGATCTTGCATGCATCAATCGCCAACCGAATATTTTCTGTTTTGCTAGTTCCCGTTACTGGCACCACCTTTGCGGGATGCGTCGCGAGCCAAGCAAATGCAACTTGATCAATGGTAAGACCGCCCAATTCTTTGCCCACTTTCTCCAATGCGCCGCGTACACGTAGTGATAACTCATCATGAGAATTGAACAATCTGCCTCCACCGAGTGGCGACCATGCCATCGGTGAAATACGCAAGCGTTGGCATTGATCAAGCGTACCGTCATATATTGGAGTTGAGCACAGCACGGAATATTCAATTTGATTAGTTAGCAGCGAAAATGGCAAACGCGACGAAAGCAAATCAAATTGCGAGGTACTGAAATTGGATACACCAAAATGAAACACTTTTCCCGCTTGCTTAAGCGCGACGAAAGCTTCTGCAACTTCGTCTGCATCCATTAGGGGATCAGGTCGATGGATAAGTAATAGATCGATATGATCTGTATGCAAATTGCGCAACGATTGTTCTACGGATGCAGTAATGTGTGTGCGAGAAGTATCGTAATGCTTGACCGTGTGATCAAGACGTTGATTGCTTACCAACTTCATGCCGCATTTGGTGATTAAAAATATTCGCTTACGCAGTGAAGGCTCAATAGCCAATGCTTTTCCAAAGCACGCTTCCGCTGCGTAGTTGCCATAGATATCGGCGAGATCGAATACTTTCGCACCCATTTCTAATACTTGTTCTGTCCACCTTACTTGTTCAGTAGCAGAGTATTTCCAATCTGTAATACGCCATAAGCCAACAGCAGGCGTGGGATAGTGAAACAGGTTTATCATATTTGGTACTACTTATAATCTTATAAACTTCTTTCAAGAATTCTGAGCAATGACAACTTGATTAAGCATAGAAATAACAGCATACATGGAATGCTCACTTCCAAGGCGCTGCTAATTCCCATTGTAAAAATGGTACTTCGTATTTTACCAACACACCATTTCCTATATGAGTGAAATGCTGGGATAAACGCCTACGATACCACTGTGCGGAACGCACATGTACTTTGGTATCGGTACCAGAAGGATCCATCAACGTACGCCAGTCACGTTGCGTAGGTATATGAATAAACAATGCGCCACAACAAAGCTGTGCGAGATTATTTATCGCTGTTGTCGCGTCATGGTTGTTCAAGTATTGAATTACGTCGCAACAAATAACCAGGTCATATTGCCCATGACCTACATAATCCACAACTGAGCCATGTTGCCAGCCCATCTTTTCACACAAATACTGGCTATATTCCACGCCTTCATATCTTGCTTTGGAAAATGTTTTTAGCAATGGTTTTTTAAACCATCCAAGTCCGCAACCCACGTCCAGAATCCGTTTTACCGGAATCTCCAACTGTGCCACTAATGCGGCAATCAAAACCGCACGGCGCTCTGTTTCAGGCTTACTCATGGCACGCGTGGCAGCGTGCATATAAAAACGACGATAGTAAGAAGCATCAAAGCGTTCTTTATTTTTCATAGTTGATGCAGTGTAACAACTTGCAGGATTCACATGCGAATATGCTCAGTTTCTATACTTGATGAAAAGAGGTCTGATGAAAATTGAATTGCCTCTATCTACAAGGAAGACCTCACTTTTTAATTTCGAGACGCGAAGGTCTTCCTTGTTAACTGAAAATACTGAATTGAGAAACACACTTGAGATAAATTTCCAATGGAAAGGAGACCCTACAAAATCAAATATCCAAATTGGATACTGATAATGCATTGCGCTCGATAAACTCGCGGCGAGGTTCAACTTGATCGCCCATTAACGTGGCAAAAATCTCATTGGCACCTTGCGCATCTTCAATTCGAACCTGAATCAAGCGTCGCGTTGCAGGATTGATTGTTGTGTCCCAAAGCTGTTCTGGATTCATTTCACCCAGTCCTTTATAACGTTGAATAGTCTGACCACGGCGTGCTTGATCCAGTAGCCAATTCATTGCTTGACGAAAACTGAATATGTCCTGCTGTGACTCACCTTTCGCCACATAGGCGCCTTCACCCACAAGGCCTACCAGGGCCTTGCCCAACTCCGCTATACGTCGATATTCGGCCGACTCGAAGAATTCACGGTGTAATTGTTTGGTATTACTAACACCATGTTCTGTTCGAGTAATCGACAAATTTGGATGATCACCATACTGTTCCAGTTTCACTTGGTAATGGCGTATCGCTTCAGCTGCAGCATTCAGATCGTGTTCAAGTCTTGACGCCCAAGCCGCTAACCAAATTGGGTCATCGTGCTGTGTCAATGTTACCTCTGGCAAATATAGCATTTGCTCCAATACACGATGGTCATAACGGCGTGAGGAGCGCTTTATAATCGATTGAACATCAGTCCATTGACGCAATAACGCATCTAATGCTGTGCCCGTTAACGGTAGAGAGCTCTTATCTGCATGTAATGCACCACCATCTGTTGCGGATTTAAGTAGCATATCGTTTAGCTCATTATCATCTTTAACATAAACCTCCGATTTACCCTTTTTGACCTTGTACAAGGGAGGCTGAGCAATGTAAATGTGGCCACGCTCAATAAGCTGCGGCATTTGCCGGTAAAAGAACGTGAGCAATAACGTACGAATATGCGAACCGTCGACATCCGCGTCGGTCATGATAATGATTCGGTGATATCTTAATTTTGCCACGTCAAAATCATCTGCACCGATGCCGCAGCCCAAAGCTGTGATAAGTGTTCCCACTTCTGCAGAAGAAAGCATCTTATCAAAGCGTGCTTTTTCCACATTCAAGATTTTGCCTTTGAGCGGCAAAATTGCTTGTGTACGACGATCCCGGCCTTGTTTTGCTGATCCTCCTGCGGAGTCTCCTTCGACGAGAAACATTTCTGAGAGCGCTGGGTCCTTTTCCTGGCAGTCCGCCAGTTTTCCCGGAAGCCCTGCGATATCTAAAGCTCCCTTTCGACGAGTCATTTCCCGTGCTTTACGCGCAGCTTCTCGAGCGCGTGCTGCATCCACGATTTTGTCTGCAATTGCCCGCGCATTAGACGGGTTTTCGAGTAAGAACTCATCCAGTTTCTCACCGACCGATTGCTCTACAATGGATTTAATCTCAGAAGAAACCAACTTATCTTTTGTTTGTGAAGAAAATTTTGGATCTGGCATTTTCACGGACAAAATAGCAGTAAGACCCTCACGAGCATCATCACCAGTGGTTGCAAGCTTTTCCTTAGGTGAAAATTCGCGCTCGATATAGCCGTTCATCGTCCGAGTTAATGCTGCCCGGAAACCAGCGAGATGAGTACCTCCATCCTTTTGCGGAATATTATTAGTATAACAATACATGCTTTCCTGGTAAGAATCATTCCATTGCATGGCAAGCTCGACAGTGATTGGACCTTGTTCTTGACGAAAATACACCGGGAGCGCGTGAATTGGCGTTTTTGTGCGATTCAAATGCTTCACGAACTCACGCAATCCACCTTCTGCAAAAAACTCTTCACGTTTATCGTCTCTTTCGTCAACCAGTTCAATTCGCACCCCAGAATTCAAGAAGGATAGCTCACGCATGCGTTTGGCCAACACCTCATAACTGAAGTCAATCTGGGTAAAAATTGTGGCGCTGGGTTTAAAGCGGATAGTGGTGCCGCGCCTATCAGAGATGCCAGTCATGGCAAGCGCGGCTTGAGGAACTCCCAACCGATATTCTTGTTGATAGAGCTGTTTATCACGTTGAATTGTTAATAGAAGATATTCTGATAGAGCATTGACGACAGAAACACCAACTCCGTGCAATCCTCCCGACACTTTGTAAGAGCTATCGTCAAATTTTCCGCCAGCATGTAGTACTGTCATGATGACCTCGGCCGCAGAAACGCCTTCCTCCGTATGAATGTCAACTGGAATTCCACGTCCGTTATCAGACACGGTCACGGATTGGTCGGCATGAATCGTCACGACGATTTGATCGCAGTGCCCAGCGAGAGCTTCGTCAATGGAGTTATCTACAACCTCGAAAACCATATGATGCAGCCCGGTGCCATCATCGGTATCGCCAATGTACATACCAGGGCGCTTACGGACAGCATCTAATCCTTTAAGTACCTTGATTTTGCTTGAATCGTAGACGTCGTTAGGTAGTTTTTCGTTCATATATCTGCCTGGGTTAATCGGATATTATGCCATTAGTCGAAGATCGCCATGTTCCACGTGAAACACTTTTGCGTTCTTGAAGGTGTTTAAATTACTCGTAGATAGCGCGCTTATCACTAATTGAACCGGTAGTTCTATGACAATTTCCAGCAATCTATCCAAGCTGCCTCGATCCAATTCTGCAGCCGGATCATCCAACAATAAACAAGCGGGAGCAGCGCCTATCGATACCCGATGAAGTTGTTGCGCCAAAATTAATGCACACGCAAGTAACTTTTGCTGGCCGCGAGAAACATGTTCTCTTGCTTCTAGACCGCCTATGCTTAATGTCAATTCCGCTCTATGTGGTCCGGCGGAGGTAATACCTCGAAACAAATCACGTTGTTTGTTTTCCGCCAACACTTCCCCTAAATCAGCAGATTTTCTCCATCCTCGCACATATTCGAAATCAATATTGTTATCTAACAGGCGTCGTCCTGCTTCATGCAAAAATGGACGTAATGATTCCAAATAATTTCTTCTATACACATCTATGGCTACACCTTGAGAAATAATATCCTTGTCCCAAATATCGACAACTGCAGATCTCTCCTTTAAAGCCATATTGCGTTGTTTCAATGCACGATTAAATCTTTGCCAAGCTTCAAAAAATAGATGTTCCACGTGGAACACGCCCCAATCGATAAACTTCCGTCTCCGACTGGGCCCATCTTCGACAAGTTTATGGACATCAGGATCAATAACCTGTACCGGAAATAATCTTGCCAACTCGCCAGTGGTATGTACACTTCGACCATTAACTCTAAATTCCCGAGATTCTTTTCCTCCACGAATTCCAATGGTTGATATTCCGTCAATCCGTCTTTCTATCTCTCCAATAACCAGGAATTCTGGCTGCGTAGTTTGAATCAAGGACGCAATCGACGACGTTCTGAAAGAACGGCCTGAGCCAAGCAGGTAAATTGCTTCAAGTAAACTTGTCTTCCCTGCGCCATTAGGTCCTATTATTAGATTGCATTGTTTAGAAAGTTGGAGCCTGGTCTTAGATAGGCAACGAAAATGTTCAATTTCTAATTCCTGCAACCCCATTCCTGATACCTGAAGAGACTAATTCACAATCGCATTGGCATAACAACATATCGAGCATTCACTGTACCTGGCGCTTTTATAAGGCAACTACTATTTCCGTCAGTAAAACCCAATTCCACCTCGTTGCCTTCAATTGCATTCAATGCCTCTAACAAATAATTTACATTAAAACCAATTTCCATATTTTCACCCTGATACTTAACTTCCAATTCTTCTTCAGCTTCTTCCTGCTCAGGATTATGCGCTTGCATAACTATCGCATTTTCTCTTAGTGTTATGCGTATGCCTCGAAATTTTTCATTAGATAAAATTGCAGCACGTTGTAAAGCAGCTCTTACCAGCGCCGGGTTGCTTTCCACAATCCTGGTTGGGTCAGCTGGAATTACTCTTGTGTAGTCTGGAAACCGTCCATCGATTAATTTAGATGTAAAGCGTATTCCTTCAACACTAACTCTCATATGATTACTGCCTATCGTAACCTCCAACTCACCATCTCCATTTAAAATGCGCTGCAATTCCAGCACGCCTTTTCTGGGTAAAATGACTTGAAGCGCCGATTTTATAGGCTCCTTAATGCTGGTTTCAGCAAGCGCCAGTCGATGTCCATCGGTTGCGACCAACCGCAATTGTTGATCGTGAAACTCAAACAATAATCCATTCAAATAGTAACGAACATCTTGCTGAGCCATCGAAAAGTGTGTCTTTTCCAAAAGCAATTTAAGTTCGCTTTTCTGGACCTTAACTAACTGTTTAACCTCAATATTTTCAACAGATGGGAAATCAGACGCAGGTAACGTTGTTAAAGTGAACCGACTTTTGCCCGAGCGAACAACAACTTTTTCGCCCTCAGTTGCAAATTGTATTTCTGCCTTATCTGGTAAGGCTTTGATAATGTCAAATAGCTTTCTTCCAGGGACTGTGATTTCACCAGGCTCCATCAACTGTACTGAACTGACCGCAGACAGTTCTACCTCTAGATCAGTAGCGGTAATTGTTAATAATTCGTCTTTAGCAACTAACAAGACATTTGCCAAAACTGGCATTGTTTGACGTCTTTCTACTACACCTGTAACGGCTTGCAATGGTGTAAGGAAAGTATCTCGCGCTACACTAAACTTCATTTTACATCACCAATCTAATCTAATAAAGAGAATATATATTAAAGATTTACTAT
>JAICKZ010000064.1 GCA_025927665.1 Steroidobacteraceae bacterium
ACTTGTGTTTAACGATCGGTTGATTTACAACGTTCATACGGGGTTACTCCTCAAAGGTTTATGATTGCTTGCTAACAACCATCAAACCCAGTAACCCCGTCGTTTTCAAGTCCGGTGTCAGATCAGATCGAGACTTCTACACGTAATCCAACTAACAGGAGTAACCACAACGCATGGCGTGCATATTCGTTATGTTCGTCCTCAAGCGCTTGCACGAGCCGTGGCATTTCCGCTGTAGTAACAAAACGTTTACGTTTCTGTTCGGGGAATCGCTCGATGCCAGACGCTGGGTTTTGCATCGTGGTAGGAATTCGGTACCATAGTCGCGCCAAATTAAACATCTTCCGAATTAGTTCTAGTACACGATTGGCAGCGTAGGGGGCCTCTCTTCCTATTTCCATATGTAACTTGGCAATGTCATTCGAAGTAATCGTAGCGGCTAGGTGGGTTCCTAGTTTTGGGATAACGTGATTCTCCAGATTGGACACATCAGTTTTCCATGACTTCTTTTTTTGTTTTGCGTGTCGCTCAATATATTCCTGGCATAACACACTCACTATATTCCTGGCATAACACACTCACTGTACTCGAAGCATATATTGCATCTTGTGCTGCATGTGGATCATCGCCATTGGCGACATGCCCTAAAAAACTGCGAGCCTTTTTCCGGGCTTGATCAAGTGTAAGTACGTCAACACGACCCAGTTTCAAAATTCTTTTTCGACCATGAACCCGATATGTATATACATAGCTGCGCCACCCATTTGGGTATACACGCAAACCAAAACACGGAAGATTTTCATCCCAGTAAATACATTGAGCATTACCAGTCCCAGTGTATGGAAGATTGCGAATAGAATTTTGACGAAACTTCGCCGTCGGCATTTGAGTTACCACTGAGTTACCAGTCAGAATCGTATCGTGACTTTGTTGAGTGTGCAACAGCGTAACTATATGAATAAAAAAGGCTTATTTCCTAGTTCTGGAGTGCTTAAGAGGGCTCAATAGTACCCCATAAAGTAGACTCTTAATCTCTTGGTCGAAAGTTCGAATCTTTCACGGCCCACCATTTAATCGATAACCTACGCTCAGCGATATAAAATAAAAATACTTGAGTAACCGATAAGTGATTAGAACTCTTCTTAAAATTAAGGTCAGTTTCACAGGTAAATTGATATACGATTGATACGTTCCTCGCCCTGAAAGCACTGCATGCAGGTGGCATTACGATGAAGTACGCATCAATAGTTAGCGCTGTTTTTATCACTACGATGATGATGCTTTGTGAAGTTGAAGCAAATGCCAGCGTGAAGGTGAATGAAGAGCATCTCGGGCTTACAGAAATTGCCAATCGCGTTGATCCTGCCAATGAACGCGCAATGGTGGAGAAGCTGGTGAACTTTGGTACTCGACACACCGCTTCCGATACTGTTTCTACTACACGTGGAATTGGCGCAGCACGTCGCTGGATTCAATTTCGATTTGAAGAAATATCACATGAGTGTGGGAGTTGTATAAAGATCGAGACTCCATCTACCAAAGTGATTGGAGAACGACTACCTAATTCCACCGAGATTGTGGACGTGCTAGGTATACAGCGGGGCAGCAGTGACCCCGATAGAGTGATGGTGATATCCGCTCACCTGGACTCTCGCGTCACAGATGTAATGAACGCAACGGCGGACGCACCGGGCGCGAATGATGATGGCTCTGGTGTCGCGGCGGTGATGGAGGCTGCGCGTATCTTGTCACACTACAAATTTCCGGCGACCATTATCTATGCGGTGCTGTCGGGCGAAGAACAGGGACTATACGGTGGCAAGTTACTCGCGCAGACTGCTCTGTTAAAAAATTGGCACGTAGAAGCGCAGCTTAACAATGACATTATCGGCAATATTCAAGGACAGTCTGGCATCATTGACAATACTCATGTGCGAGTTTTTTCTGAAGGAACTAAAGCCACCGAGATACCACAAGAAGCCATACGACGTCGCTATAACGGTGGCGAACTTGATACACCCGCGCGGAATTTGGCTCGTTACATGGCAGCGTTGGCGCAGCAGTATTTGACTAACTTTGAAGTGCGAATGGTGTATCGAACTGATCGCTTCAATCGTGGCAGTGATCAAGTACCCATGTTGGAGGCAGGTTTTCCAGCAGTGCGTGTGACCGAGGCCGTTGAAAACTATGCGCGTCAACATCAAGACGTGCGTACTGAAAATGGCATCGCCTATGGTGATGTCATAACTGGAGTGGATTTTTCTTACCTCGCACAAGTCACACGATTGAACCTCATTACGCTGGCAAGCCTCGCTTGGGCACCGGCGCCGCCCACCGGTGTGAAAATTGAAGGTGCAGTTACAGCAGATACCAAAGTAACCTGGTCCACAGTGAATGGCGCGACGAGCTATGAAGTTTGGTGGCGCGATACAACGGCGCCACACTGGACTCATCATCATCACGTGGAGGGTAATCAAACCAGTTTGACTTTGACGGGTATTAACATCGACGATATGTTTTTCGGAGTATCAGCAATATCTGCTGATGGTTATGCAAGTCCAATTGTGTTTCCAGGTGCGGCAGGATCATTCGAACCACCTCTGAGAACGTCGAGCCAGAAGATAACCAATTAGTTGTCCCTGAAATGGCTGTTTCAGGGACGCTTCAATGCGGGCATTGCTTTCGTTGCCCCATTGCAAGTGCTCACCAGCAGAACTAACGCTAATGCTAGCTAATGCAGATGAGCAATTTCATGATGCTCAAGGCGTTAGCACGGCATTAATTTGAGTTTCGTTGTCGGTCGCACCATTGCCCTTTCTGCCGTAGATCACCACGACGCAATCTCCGTCATTGATCTTTACTGGGTAAGGAAGGAATGTTTCGATCTGTCGGGTAAGTGGTGCTCTGGATGTTCCGCCCAGTGGAATTTGATAATCCATGGGCACGCTTTCCAAATGTATCGCATTGTCCGGAAGCCAACTGTTCAACATTGCGAGGGGCGTAGGATTCGGGAACCCTTGGCTGTTGAGGTTCTCAGCGAATTTTCCGCACCCTCCCGGAAGCAAATAAAGATTGTTCGTGACACCCCACACCTCGCCCGTCGGCAGAGGCCCGAAATTATTCGTCCCATCAAAAGTGCTGTCGCTTATATTTCCGTAAAGCTCTACCAGATGTCCGGCCGGCACTGGGATCGGAACCGCAAATCCGTCTTTTTCATTCGTTGTTGCGTTCTGGCAGCCCCAATTCTGGCCAAAACAATATTCGCCTCCTAAACCCACCACTGCATTTGCGGGAGCGTCGGACCGTTTATATTCCAGATTGAGATCAGCCGACATCGTGACCGCGCCGGCCCCTTCCACCAGCGGTCCTCCAGCGAAGATAAATCCGATGCATCCGGTCATGGGTAGGGGATGGGTGAAATGCAGGTCGACGGCAAGCGCATTTTCTGATTTCGTGGGATTTTTCTGAATCTCAGTCCAGATGATATTCGCTCTGGTCAAGTTCTCATCATCGGCGGGACATTCTCCTTTCCAATATGCCAGTACCCAGAGGACTTCACTGAATTCTGAATCGTGATTCTTGAGGAAAACCGTTCCCTTTAGCGCCCGAACCTCTCCGTTTGAGTTGGCTCCATCCAGCACGTGATACATAAAAAGAGACTGCGGAAAGTTGATCTGCGATGTGGTTACAGAATGCTGAATGTGTAGCACGCGATGATCTCTATCCCCATCTTCATCGCGGTCGTTACCTTGCGCCCATGCAGTGCTAGCTTCCCGCGTCATGAGCATGAAAAGCGCTGCAAAAACGAAGACTTTCCAATACAGCTGCATTGACTTCTTCTTTGACAAATTAGACTCATTCACAATTTTATCTCACTGTTCAAATTAGCCACCTAACTCTACAACGTTGAACAGTGAGCCGCGTTTACATAGATACACAAAAAGGAGCTGACGTCAAGCTCATGTTCATAAGAATTTATTTTCGGTGGCTATGAAATTTTTTTGCTACTCAAACAAAAGCCGCGCAACGTTTCCATTACGCGGCTCTAATTTCAATCAAACGATAAACGCTTAATAAACGAACTTGCCATTCGTACCCAAGTCATTGAAGGCTTCAACCAAACGAGCGGTCATGCCTTGTTCACCGAGATACATCCATGCACGTGGATCGATGTATTTCTTGTTCGGTGCATCAGGGCCTTCTGGATTGCCGAGCTGGGATTTCAGATAAGCATCTTTTGCATCCATGTATTGCTTCACTGGGTGATGGAAAGCCCATTGCGTATCGGTGTCAATATTCATTTTGATAACACCGTAGCTTACGGCTTCGCGAATTTCTTCCTTGGTTGAACCTGAGCCGCCGTGGAATACGAAATCCAATGGCTTGTTGCCAGTCTTGCGTTCTTTCTGAATGTACTTCTGACTGTTATCAAGAATAATGGGTGTCAACTTAACGTTGCCAGGCTTGTATACACCATGAGTGTTACCGAATGAAGCGGCAACAGTGAAGGGCCCTACGGATTTTAACTTGTCGTATGCCGCAAGCACGTCGGCAGGCTGAGTGTAAAGTTTTGAGTTGTCGACATTGCTGTTATCAACACCATCTTCTTCACCACCTGTTACACCCAGTTCGATTTCAAGCAGCATCTTGATTTTTTTCATGCGTGCCAAATACTTCGCAGAAATTTCCAGATTCTCTTCCAACGGCTCTTCTGAAAGATCAAGCATGTGTGAGCTATACAAAGGTTCGCCGGTTTGCGCAAAATGCTTTTCACCTGCATCAAGCAGTGCATCAATCCAAGGCAGTAATTTTTTTGCAGCGTGGTCGGTATGCAGGATTGCAGATACACCATAAGTCTCTGCCATTAAGCGTACATGATGAGCGCCACTGATAGAGCCAGCGATTGAAGCTTTGTTGGTTTTGTTGTCCAGGGACTTGCCTGCAAAGAACTGACCACCACCATGAGAGAATTGAATGATGATCGGTGCATTGGCCGCTTTAGCGGCAGCGAGTGCGGCGTTAACACTATTGGTGCCGATTACATTAACGGCAGGCAGCGCACATTGATTTTCGCGACAATATGCAAACAGATCGGTGAGTGCAGAACCGGTCACTACACCGGGCTTTAATTTAAATGGAGTCATGTGCAAGTTTCCTGTACAGATCAATTAATGAGAACAATCAAAAGCGTGGATTTGCTGGTTAGAAACCAACAGTGTAATGCTTGATAAGGCATTACAGGCAGTACGCAAGGATAAACGCACCGCGTGCCAATTGCCAGCTGGCTGGCGACTCAAGGGAATATTTATGAGAAATTTGTCGGTAATTCATGGACGAAATCTATGTCGTGCACCAAGTCGGGAGCGGCGATTTGGATAACATCGGAGCGACTACGTAGTAACTGCCGCGCACCCTGGTCTCCGCGTACGTCGTTGAGCTCTGCAAACCAGCTGCGCGGCAAGAATGCAGGGACACCTATTTCATCACCATAACCGCTGGCGACAGCACAACCAGGCTGATGCATCCAGGTTTCAAGTAACACCTTAAGATGATCATCACTCAGGCTCGTTTGATCACATAGCATAATCAATGCACCTGCACAGTCAGCGTTAACATGTTGCAAGCCCGCTCGCAATGAAGCACTCATACCAGTTTGCCAGTCAAGGCACTCTACGCGTTCAACGTTATGCTTGACCGATGCATAAATCTCATCCGCACGATATCCAAGCACCAATAATAGTTGTGCTGGATGTGTGCTGGATGCAAGACGAAGCGTTCGATTAAGTAAGGTCTCGTTGTTTATCGACACTAATTGCTTCGGCGTACCCAGGCGACGCGATGCGCCTGCAGCGAGAATGATGGCCGCGTGTTGCAACCGGTTATTCATTGTGAAAAAATTTTTGTAACTCGGCAACAATGGACAAGGCCAATGGCTCTGGACCATCGCCGCCTAATCTTAAACCCACTGGCGCATGTAGACGCGATAGTAGTAATGCACGATCACTTTCTGCGAGTTGGGATAATAACTCATCGCGTCGACCGGGAGGTCCAAGCAATCCCACATAAGGTTCGTGACGCTTGGCCAGTATTTGCAATGCTTCCAAATCAGTGGTGGCACGATGCGACATGATTAATGCGGCGTCAAAAGTAATAGCCGTGTCATTAATAAAGACGTCAGGTTTTGAGAATAAAGTGTGTAGCGATGAACTGCATAGTTGGTCAGCGTCTTTTGCATAGATTTCCAATGCGGCGCTGCGATGATCTGCAACTGCAACATGCCATCCCAACGCATGTGCAAAATGAATTAGAAAAGGTACTTCCGGGCTTGCACCAATGATTAATATTTTTCGTGCAGGCGCGAGCGTAAATACTGCAACGTTGGACAGAGTCGTGTCGGTGTTGTGTATCTGATATTCCTTGCAGTCGGAATCAAGTAAGTGCTTTATCTCACCGACATCGGTACCAATGTACCATGTGTGCTCGACTGAGCGTAACACGCCTTGGGCACAACGAGATTGATCAACATACAATGCTAGCTTTATGGATTGTTGACGTTGAAATGCATGTGCAATGCTTTTATAGATCGGATGCACAGAAGCATGATTTACTGGAATTATTATTACGCGCATTTTACCGCGACAACCCGAACCTGATCCAAATAAAAGATCATCTTCATGTTGGGTGTCAAATAACAATGATTGTGATTCATTGCTTTTCATTGCTTGCATAGCCGCATCGCGCAACATGGGCTCAAGACAGCCACCGGAAATTACACTTTGGGCGGTGCCGTCTGCCACTATCAAGGCAAGTGCGCCCGGTTTGCGATAAGTTGATCCTTGACAACTCACGACGATTGCAAGCGCGAACGATTGGCGTAGCTGCAGCAGCGAATCGGCACGTAACATCACTCCACGATTACCTCCGATCGTGAGACGAATTTCTGACGAGTCAGTATTCGACTTAATTGGTGCAGTCATGATTATCTGGTATTGTCGGCTTTACATGTAACCGTGCCACTATATCCAATTGGAGTTGCCTATGACTAGCCTCACAATCAACGGCAAGTTAATCACAGTGAATGATGTGGATATGTCCACTCCCTTATTATGGGTATTGCGAGATCACTTAGGATTGGTTGGCACCAAATATGGTTGCGGCATTGCGCAGTGTGGAGCATGCACTGTGCAATTGAATGGTACACCGATTCGATCTTGTTCCGTGCCGCTTGCGACTGCAAGTGGGCAATCAGTTACTACCATTGAAGGCTTGGCCGATGAAACAGGAAAGTTGCATCCACTGCAACAGGCTTGGATCGATCACGATGTTCCACAATGTGGTTATTGTCAGGCTGGGCAAATAATGAGTGCCGCCGCATTGCTCAAGAAAAAGCCAAGGCCAACTGATGAAGATATTGACAATGCAATGTCCGGAAATATTTGCCGCTGCGGTACCTATCAACGAATTCGTGCTGCCATTCATACTGCGGCGAGCAAAATGGAGGGCACACCATGAACATGCAACATTCAAATCTTTCAACCGTACGCGCCAACGATGATGCACAGATTCATGCATTGATGAACCAAGTGTTGGGCGAGACGGTAACGATTTCCAGGCGCGCTTTTTTCAAACATGCTGGATGGGCAGGTGCAGGATTGGTATTGGCCTTTTATGTAGATGAGGCATCAGCAAAGACAAGCAATCGTGATTCGAATGAGCAATTATTTTCACCCAACGCTTATTTAAATATCGCGCCGAATGGAACTATCACTGTTTATTCCAAAGGTCCGGAAATCGGACAAGGAATCAAAACTGCTTTTGCATTGATCATTGCCGAAGAGCTCGATGCCGATTGGCAAGCACTTCGCATTGAGCAGGCGCCCATTGATCAATCATTGTATGGCT
The DNA here is from genome assembly GCA_025927665.1 of Steroidobacteraceae bacterium. Taxonomy (GTDB): domain Bacteria; phylum Pseudomonadota; class Gammaproteobacteria; order Steroidobacterales; family Steroidobacteraceae; genus CAILZL01. Next base: position 7,903 of record JAICKZ010000064.1, read on the forward strand.
GGCAGGGTGCGGGTGGATCCACTTCAATCCCCAACAATTGGGATGTATTGCGGCAAGCAGGAGCAGTGACGCGATTCATGTTGATTACCGCAGCTGCAAATAAATGGAAGGTGCGTGTTGATGAATGCCACACAAAGAATGCCGTTGTATATTGCAGCGATGGACGTTCATTAAGTTATGGCGCATTGGCCAATGATGCTGCAAAGTTGGCAGTGCCGGATGCAAAGACGGTGAAGTTAAAAGATCGCAAAGAATATGCATTGTTAGGTAAACGCCATTCGGGTGTTGATAACAATAAAGTCGTAACAGGTCAGTCGCTGTTTGGCATCGATACAGTATTACCAAACATGCAATACGCAATTTATCAAAAATGTCCAGCGTTTGGCGGCGTTGTAAAGGCGGCAAATTTAGATGAGATTCGCGCCTTGGCGGGCGTTAAAGATGTGTTTGTACTTGAAGGTAATGGTCAGGCAACCGAATTGCTTTCTGGTGTCGCGATCATTGCAACTTCCACTTGGGCGGCGTTTAAAGCAAAACAACAATTGCAAATTGAATGGGATGAATCGCGTGCGTCCAAGGACAATTGGCAAACTTTTATTCAACAAGCAAGCGAACTTGCCAAACAACCCGGAAAAGAAAACATAGCTGATGTGGGTAATGTTGATGATAAGATTTTCGATAACGCCAAAAAGACAACTACAAGTTCATTCGCCGCTTACTATAGTTATCCTTTTATATCGCACGCAACGCTTGAACCACAGAATTGCACTGCGTGGTATCACGATGGCGTGATGGAAATCTGGGCACCTACGCAAAATGCGACGCAAGCAATACAACAAGTTGCAAAGCTACTCGATCTTGCGCCAGAAAAAATACACATTCATCAAACACGCGTGGGCGGTGGTTTTGGTCGACGCTTGATGAATGATTATGTTTGCGAAGCCGCAGCGATCGCCAAACGTGTGTCGGTGCCCGTCAAACTCACATGGACTCGCGAAGACGACATGGCGCATGACTTCTATCGTGTCGCTGGTTTTCATGCACTACGTGGCGCGTTGGACGATCAAGGTAAATTGATTGCCTGGGACGATCATTTCATCACCTTTACTGCTGATGGCAAAAAACCGATTTCTGGCGGTGAGATGAGTGCCGATGAGTTTCCCGGGCAGTTGCTTCCCAACTTCAGACTGACGCAATCGCTAATTCAAAGTGGTACGCCTTGTGGGCCCTTACGTGCGCCACGTTCTAATGCAGTGGCATTTGTTGTGCAAAGTTTTATTCATGAGCTTGCGGTTGCAGCCAAGCGTGATCATGTGGAATTCTTGCTGGATATTATGGGTCAACCGCGTTGGCTTAAACCGGGAAATATTCGTGCATTAAACACCGGTCGTGCAGCCGATGTCATTCGCTTGGCTGCCGATAAAGGTGAATGGAACAGATCCCTTCCAAAGGGTCGTGCACGAGGTATTGCATTTCATTTTAGTCACGCAGGTCATGTTGCTATCGTCGTTGAGTTGAGTGTCTCTGCGAACAAACAGTTAACGGTGCATCATGTAACAGTTGCCGCCGATGTCGGATTAATTATCAACATGAGTGGTGCCGAAGCACAGGCACAGGGCGCAGTGATTGATGGGTTGAGTAATATGTTTGCACAGCAAATCACTTTGCAAAACGGACGCGTACAGCAAAGCAATTTTGATCAATATGAATTGTTACGCATGCCTCACGCACCACAGGTTGATGTGCATTTTATTCAGACTGAATACAATCCAACAGGCTTGGGTGAGCCTGCGTTACCGCCATTGATTCCCGCAGTCTGCAATGCGATCTTTAACGCGACGGGAGAGCGTGTTCGTACACTGCCGTTGAGTAAATTGGGATACACATGGACATGAAGTTATTGTAAGTCCGTGACCGACAGATAAGCCCAATATTTCGCGATACACTCTACTGACTCTGTCAGCTAACTGAGTGCGAAGAGAATGTATATGCGAAGCATGTTATTGCTATTATTGCTGGTATCGACTGCTGTGATAGCAGACGAGATGCCGGTGCAAGGTCAATGGACTGGTAAAGGACAGGTTGGTTACGTGGCATCGCAAGGTAATACCGAATCAGAATCGATTACCGCGGCGCTAGATACTTCATTGCTTGCCGATGCTTGGAAGCATGCATTACATCTTGGTGGGTTGTATGGCAAAAACAAAAGTATTGTTTCTGCCGAACGTTGGGATGCGTTGTGGCAATCGAACTACAATTTTTCGCCGGATATGTTTACGTTCGGGGCATTGCGTTATGCCAATGACATGTTCGGTGGTTTTGCCTATCAAGCTGCAGTTACGGCCGGTCTCGGTTATAAATTCGTTCATACCGAATCAATGCAGGTGGATGCGCAGCTGGGTGCGGGTTATCGTCAATCACGACCGCAGGACTTGGTTAAGGATGAGGATACCGGCGCAGTGATAGCCCGTATTCTGCATCCCAGAACCAATGAAGTCATCTTTAGTGCCGGATTGAATTATGCGCAGCAGCTAACCAGTACCACGGGTATCTCCAATAAATTGCTGATTGAATCAGGTTCTAGTAATACGTTGGTGACGGATGCGTTTTCGTTAAATGTGAAGATGACTGACCGTCTGGCATTAGGTGTGGGTTTGAACTATCAATACAACAGCAGACCACCTGAGCCATTGAAGAAAGTGGACACTACCGAAACAATGAACATTGTTTATTCGTTCTAAACATTGTTTTTCATCGCGCTTTGTTACGAATAAAGGTCAATAGTTTTACAAACTCGGTGGGATTCACTTCGCGCCACTCACCTGGTTTGAGGTGGTCCAAAGTCCACGGACCAACCGACCAACGAATCAAGCGCAGTGTGGGATGTCCGATTGCTGCAGTCATGCGACGTATTTGTCGATTGCGGCCCTCCATGATGGAAATCTTTATCCACGACGTGGGAATGAGTTTGCGCATGCGAATCGGCGGATCGCGTGGCCAGATCCATAGCGGTGCTCTTTCCAACAACTCTATTTTTGCAGGTTTAGTCATGCCATCACTAAGCATAATACCTTTGCGTAATTTGTTGAGTGCATCTTCGGTGGGAATTTTTTCTACTTGCACGTAATACGTTTTGTATACCTTCCAGCTTGGTTGGGTTAACCGAGCCTGCAACTGACCATGGTCAGTTAACAACATCAAACCTTCGCTGGCATAGTCCAGTCGGCCCGCAGGATGAAATCCAGGGGCACTGAGATAGTTACTGAGCGTGGGACGTCCATCATCAGTGACAAATCGTGTAAGTACATAGTAGGGTTTATTAAGCAGAATCAAACGCACATTATTTTCCGTTTTATCTAGGTCTAACCGGATCGTTTCAAATTTATGAGTCTAGAGCCCTTTTCAAAACTACGCGTCCGCAATTTTCCATCGTCAAGTCGCTCAGTATCTGCCTATATTGGCCATATACTTGGATTCCATGTTTCGACGTAACGACGGGATTGCGACCTAGCTGCGCTTTCTAATGCTTTGGGATCAGCTCTAGTTTGAATTTTGAAAGACGATATTCGCGCCAGATGATAACCAAACCTGCGGCAATCACCAATACCGAACCTAGACATATTGCGACTGTTGGTGCTTCGGCAAATACTAAGTAGCCGATTCCAACCGCGATGATCATGCCAGTATAATCCAGTGGTGCGATAGTCGATGCTTCGGCATAACGGTACGCGATAGTCATTGCCAGTTGACCCAAAACACCACATAACGCCGCGCCTACCATCCATAATGCTTGCAGTGAAGTGGGAATGACCCAACCAAAAAAACTGGTCAGTAACCCGCAAACCATTGCAGTCATCAGGAAATAAAATGTAATGGTAATCGCCGGTTCACTGTTGCTCATGCTGCGCAAAGTGGTGATCGCAATCGCACCAAAAATTGCTCCGCCTAGTGCGGTCAGTGCACCAAGCACATTGCCATGTGGCAGCGCCAACTGGGGTGTAATGATGATAACAGCACCAATGATGCCGACGATCAGCGCAGTCCATCTGAACATATGAATGCGCTCTCCCAGAAACAACATTGCAAATATCGTGATGAATATGGGTGAAATAAAGTTGATAGCGGTGACATCTGCCAAGGGAATCATGGTTAAGGAGGCGAACAAACAAAACATACTGGCTGTTCCTCCGAGTGCTCGCAACGCATGACGTTGCCAATGATTAGTTTTTAAAACTTGCAAACCGGTGGTGTGGTACGCGACCGTGCCTAACACCAGTAATGCCATGATGCCGCGTACGAAAATAGTTTCGCCGATAGGAATCGAGGTTCCCAGCAGTTTGACAAATGTCGACATGATGGCAAGGAGTGTAACCGAAAGAAGTTTAAGCAACACACCCAGAACGGGTCGGTTTTGACGTATGTTCAAAATTTTTTTTGGCAAAGCCTCAAATAGACAACATCGGCACAGAGTGTATCAATATCTGCATTGATATTATCACAGCGCTTGCTCATGATGGATGTTTAATGTGGTATGAATTGTAGAAGTTCAGATCTAATCTAACAGTTACTGGATTTAGTGGTGACTGTCAGATCAAATTCAGTTAATCAATTTGCTCTGACAAATGAGTTTACCATCCTTGAAAGTCTCCATAGGTGTCCTGCCATTACACATCTTGCC
>JAICKZ010000097.1 GCA_025927665.1 Steroidobacteraceae bacterium
CAGGCGGATGCCGAACGTCGCGAGTCATTAGTTGGCGAGTTAAAACAGGCGGATGAAGGCATTCAAAGCGCGCGCGAAGAATTGGCCACCGTACGTGCACGCCGTATTGCCATTGAGCAGCAATTAAGTGCATTGCAAACCGAGCAGCGTAATGCAGAACATCGTGTCGCCGAGGAAAGAGCCGCACTGGCCGGCGAGTTAAGACTTGCGTATATGGATGGTCGCAGCGAACAGTTGAAGTTATTGCTGAATCAACAAGATCCATCACAGATAGGTCGAATGCTGGAGTATTACGGATATTTCAGCCGCGAACGTGCACAGCGTATTGTTGCAATCAATGATCATTTGGCGCATTTGTCAATGCTCACTGATCGTATTAAAGAACAAACCAATAAACTGCGCGATATCGAAAACGACCATGCCAAAAGTGTTGTGACGCTCGCCAAAGCACGAGAAAAACGCGCCAGCACTTTGCATCGGGTTGAAAGCAATATCAAAAATGATAGTCAACGTTTGGCAAAACTACAAAGCGATGCAAAGTCTTTGGAACGATTGATTGAAGAACTGCGTATAGCAGCAGAAGCCCGAGCTCAGGCCAGTGGTCAAACACAAGTTAATGTTACTGGCCGTGGAAAGTGGCCTTGGCCAGTCAAAGGTGAATTGATGGCAAAATTTGGACAGTTGCGTGCAGGTGGTCCTTTGAAATGGGATGGCTTAATGATCGGCGCTGCCCAAGGTGCTCAAGTCCATGCACCCGCTGCAGGTCGCGTGCTGTATTCTGATTGGTTACCTGGTTTGGGATTATTGCTGGTGCTGGATCATGGCAATGGCATCATGAGTTTGTACGGCCACAATGAGCAGCTATACAAAAAACAGGGTGACGATGTCAGAGCTGGTGATTTAATTGGAGCCGTTGGCGACAGTGGTATCGGTGGACGCAGTGGTTTGTACCTTGAGATTCGTAATGGCAAACGGCCAGTAGACCCAATGAATTGGCTAGGAAAGCCTTGAAATCAAGCCAAGCAAAGAAGATGCAATCGCGAAATCTTTAAAGTCGCAAAGCATATTTAAATCAAAAAATGTCTTTGTGAAGTTCATAACACCAAGACCTTCCTATAATTTCTCTAAGCTATATCTACACATATCGCTGAGATCCACGATGTAGCTCATGTAATTATTACCAGTGCGCTGATGATTACGTTAAGTATTATATCTGCAGAAAGCGGTAAGCTTCTGACGTTTCCGCAATTGTCGTATAAGTTATATGGCTGAATCGCTAATATGTTATCGGCGTCAAGGTTCAATCGTTCGCCGTGTTGCATGATGTGATCTGCCCGAAGCCCACTTCAGGTCATCAAGAGAACACTTTATAACAATGCAAGCGTATATGGACAGTGCAACGATAGATGCGGCTTCCGAGTCCGTGTTGACTTCGTTAGATCCGTACGGACAGCTACTGAAAATGTTGTTTCCGCGGGCACTTAATATTGTTATTTATGATCGTAACGGCACCTTGCTGTGGAATGCGGGTGGCTGCGAAAGCGAATCCTTGCAACAGTTGATCGAAGACGAAGTTGCCAACAACTTAATGTCGCATACCGAAGCCGGATTGGTAAATGAACGCTATCGCCAAGGTATGTTGCACGGTATCGATGGTGATCACGCCTATGTTTTTCCATTGCTCGATGCCACCTATCATTTGACCGGTATGGTCGTTATTACCTGCGCGGAACGCACTGGCCAGAATGGTCGCGCGCAGGATTCAACCTATGCGTTATTACGACCGGCACTTGAAGTGCTTTCGCGCGAACTGATCAATCAGAGCAGCATGGAATTGCTACAACGTGATTTACAAGCGCGCGACGGTGACCTTGCTCTTATCATGGGCGATGGCAGTAGTGCTGAGCAACACAGTGCTGATGATTTCAACAGCTTGTTGCAAGACTGCATTGATCATCTCGAATGCCCACTGGGTGCGGTGCTCATTCCAGATAAAAACATTGCCATATATCGTACCGCCGAAGACGTGTCTCCCGGCACCGGTGCTGAAGTATTGAATCGAACACATCGTCACTTGCTGGCACTGGTGCAGGTACAACGTCACACCGTGGTACTCAACAAATCCATTGCTTCCGGTCCGATGGCGAATCTGCCGTACAAAATATTGGTTTGCCCCATTCATTATGGATCACACAATTCCACGAGCACCGTGGCCGGCATCCTTGCAGTATTCAAAGATGCGGATCATGAAGATTTTACGTTACGCGAAATTCGCATTGTTGAGTTGGTCGCACGTCGCATCTCGCAAATATTGCAAATATCGTACGATACTTCTACAGGTTTGCTAACACGACCTGCGTTGGAAAAACGCGCCACCACTGTGCTGGCTGAATCGCAAAGAAATCAAACTCATCACATGGTATACATCGACATTGATCGCTTGCATGTGCTCAATGAAACTTTCGGAATGCACATTGGCGACGAAGTCATCACGCGCGTCGGTGAAGTGATTCGCAGTGCACTCAAGCCTTCTACTGCAGCGGCGAGAATTTCTGGTGATCGATTTGCTTTGTTTCTTCCCAACAGCAGTGTTGAAGTAGCGAAACAATACGCTGAACAGTTATGCGCAGCCGTCAGTCGTATCGAATATCGCGTTGACGACAAACAGGTAGAGGCTTCCGCCAGTTTTGGAGTCGCGCCGGTGCAGGCCACCGAACATCCTTTATCGCATGCGCTGGCGAGTGCTGAAGCCGCGTGTAAAGCGGCCAAGGATCGTGGTCGTGGCCGCGTCGAAGTTTATCAAGATGCTGATCACAGCATTGTACGCCGTGTCGAAGATGTATCGCTGATTGGCGCTATTCGCGAAGCACTGGAACAGGATCGCTTCCGTATGGATGCACAACCGATTGTGGAATTGGGAACCAATACTGGTAAACAGCATTTTGAATTGCTGATTCGCATGTTGACACCCTCGGGTGAACTGATACCACCAACCAAATTCCTCACCGCAGCCGAGCGTTATCAATTGGCGCCCGCCATCGATCGCTGGGTCATCAACTACGTGCTTGAACTGATATCCGCTGCCGCACCACGATTGTTATCTGTAGGCGCACGCTTTGCGATTAATATCTCGGGTCAATCAGTGGGCGATGATGAGTTCCGCGCTTATCTTGAAGATCGGTTACGCACTTATGCACTGTCGCCTTCGTTGCTGTCGTTTGAAGTAACCGAAACGGCGGCCGTTTCCAACATCGTCCGTGCAGAAACCTTGATACGTCGCTTGCGTAAACTAGGCCATGAAGTGGCATTGGACGATTTTGGTCGTGGCTTGTCGTCGCTTACGTATTTAAAATCGCTTCCTGTCAATTGCGTCAAAATTGATGGCGAACTGATTCGCGATGTCACACACAATCCACGTTCACAAGCCATGGTCAGTGCAGTGGTGCAGTTGGCGCGTGCGATGAAGTTGGCAACCACCGCTGAATGCATTGAGAGTAAAGAAATTTATCAGGCGATCGCCGATCTTGGCGTGGATTACGCGCAAGGCTTTGCGATTGGCCGTCCACGGCCGCTTGAACTAACGCTGAATGAGTTGCTTGGTGTCACCGCAGCTACGCGTCGAATTTTTGGCAATTATCTGCAAGCTGGTTAACGCATTCAATATAGCAACAAGATGTTTGTAGCAAACGTTTGCTCATTACATTGGGTCAGTCGTTATTCATCCGCGCTCATCTGACCTACAAAAGAAAAAGTTCATCGGCGGCCACTCTGATACGTGGCATTGCGCTTGCACATTTCTTCGCGAAGCTCTAAAACACACGATCTTATTATCGTAACGCTGAAGGTTTCATGCCGCTTACTTTGAACGCCGGAGAAATTGCCAGTTTATTGGCTGCCACCAATCGCGAGCCACGTTCATTACTGGGTTATCACGAATTTGCTCGTGATCAGGATATGCCCATTGCGTTGGTACGCGTCCTCGAACGCGATGCAGTGAGTGTCGCGGTGTTTTACGAAGATGAATCTGTAGACAACGCCAGACCCTTAACCATGATTGATCCGGCAGGTTTGTTTGAAGGACGTGTTCCCTATCGTCGCCCTCTGCAGCCGTATCGTTTACAGATTCGTTATCGCGATGGCGCTGAAGCCATCAAGCACGATCCTTATTACTTTGCGCCGCAGTTATCCGATTTTGATTTATATCTATTTGGCGAAGGCAATCATCACGCTATCTATCGTAAGTTGGGTGCACATCCTGAAGTGTTAGACGGAATCGCGGGGGTACGTTTTGCAGTGTGGGCACCGCATGCGCAGCGTGTCAGCGTGGTCGGTGATTTTAATTTCTGGGACGGTCGTCGTCATGTATTGCATGCACGCGGTTCGGGCGTATGGGAACTATTCGTGCCCGATATTGGTGTGGGTACATTGTATAAATTTGAAATTCGCACACCGCAAAATTGGGTATTGATCAAATCAGATCCATTTGGTTTGCAAATGCAATTGCGCCCTGATACTGCCAGTGTGGTGACTTCGCTGGACGATTATGAATGGCAAGATCAGCAATGGTTAGCAAACCGACTTGCATGGAATCCACAGATCGCACCGATCAGTGTGTATGAAGTCCATCCAGGATCATGGCGTCACAATGTCGACCATGGTTTCTTAAGTTGGCAACAACTGAGCGAGCAATTGATTCCCTATGTCAAAGACATGGGCTACACCCACATTGAATTAATGGGCGTTGCCGAATATCCATTTGATGGCTCATGGGGCTATCAAGTCACTGGTTATTACGCGCCCACTGCCCGCTATGGTTCACCACGCGATTTTAAAAAATTCATTGATGAGTGCCATCAAGCAGGTATCGGTGTATTAATGGATTGGGTGCCTGGTCATTTTCCAAAAGATGAACATGGTCTGCGTGAATTTGATGGTACTTCGTTGTACGAACATGCCGATCCACGTCAAGGCGAACATCAAGAATGGGGTACCAAGGTTTTCAATTACGGGCGTAATGAAGTGCGCAACTTCCTGGTTGCCAATGCGTTGTACTGGGTAGAACAGTTTCATATCGACGGTTTGCGCGTGGATGCGGTCGCCTCGATGCTATATCTCGACTATGCGCGTAAACACGGCGAATGGATTCCAAATCGTTATGGTGGCCGTGAAAATATTGAAGCCATTGAATTTCTCAAGCAACTCAATTGGTCAATGGGACATTACTTTCCCGGCGTATTGATGATTGCTGAAGAGTCCACCGCATTTCCGGGCGTCACGCAGCCAGTGCATCTTGGCGGACTGGGCTTTACATTCAAGTGGAACATGGGATGGATGAATGACACGCTGCGTTATATGCAACTTGATCCATTGTATCGACGTTATGAACACAATCTGATTACTTTCTCAATGATGTATGCCTGGTCAGAAAAATTCATGTTGCCGCTATCGCATGACGAGGTTGTGCATGGCAAGCGTTCGTTGCTCAGCAAGATGCCTGGCGATGAATGGCAGCAACGTGCCTCACTGCGTATGTTGCTGGGTTATATGACGGTGCATCCGGGCAAGAAACTATTGTTTATGGGCGGTGAGTTCGGTCAGTGGCATGAATGGCGTGATCATGAACAACTCGATTGGCGATTGCTTGATCATCCAAATCATCGCGGTTTGCGTGAATGGTGCAAGACCATGAACTTCGTTTATCGTGAACGACCTGAATTGCATGTCAGTGATCATTTGTGGGAAGGCTTTCAATGGGTAGACTTAAGCAATCACAATGATAGTGTATTTGCATTCATTCGCCGCGCTGCGCATGATGCAGAGCCTTTGCTGTGCGTGTTTAATTGCACGCCGGTACCTCGCAACAGTTACTTGTTGGGTGCACCGCTCCCCGGGCGCTATCGCAAGATCATTGATAGCGATGATCCCGCATGGGGTGGTTCGGGATACAGTCATCAATATACGGTGGATGCAGAACATGATGGTTGGGGTGGTTTTGCACATCGCCTGCGATTGGACTTGCCGCCGTTAGCCGTTACGTTCTGGCAACGAGGATAACCCATGCAAAAGCTATTACGCTTGCTATCTTGTGCTCATACGGTACGCGAAATCCTCATGTATTGTCTTATACATTCCGGTTCCTGCGTTCCGGTTGAGCACAACCTAGTTACGTTCGTAACGCTTTTGCATGGGTTATATGCATGATGGTTGTGAGATTTGCGCCCTTATGAACACCACTACATCCATTGAAGATTTGACACTGCTACCGGGCGAACCATTGCCGATGGGTGCCACGCTATGCGCCGAAGGCGTTAACATTGCAGTATTCGCCAGTCGCGCCGAAAAAGTAGAGCTGTGCATCTTCGATAGTACTGGCACAAATGAATTGGCGCGCTTGCCGATGCCTGGACATTCCGCAGGGGTATGGCATGCATTGGTTCCCTCGCCCTATGGGCGCGTTGGAATGGTATATGGCTTTCGAGTGTATGGTGTATATCTACCCGCAGAAGGATTGCGACACAATCCTAACAAGCTATTGCTTGATCCTTATGCGCGAGTATTGAAAGGTCAATTGCAATGGCACGAAGCGGTGTATGGATATGCAGGCGAAGAAGCGGCTGACGCAATCAATCTGCTCGACAGTGCTCCGTATGTTCCAAAATCAAAAGTCATCAGCAGTCAATTTGAGTGGGGCAACGATCGTCCACCGGCCATTCCCTGGCGTAACACGGTGCTATATGAATTGCATGTCAAAGGATTTACGCAACTGCACCCGCATGTTCCAGCCGAGTATCGTGGTAAGTATCTTGGGTTGGCTGATCCCAAGGTATGTCATTATTTGAAACGTTTGGGCATCACTGCGGTAGAACTGTTACCCGTCCATGCATTTATCAGCGAAGAATTTTTATCCAGCAAAAAGCTGCGTAACTACTGGGGCTACAACACGTTGGCGTGGTTTGCACCGGCCAATGAATATGCGATTGTTGATCCAGTCAGTGAATTCAAAACCATGGTGCGAGCGCTGCATGAAGCAGGTATCGAAGTCATATTGGATGTGGTGTTCAATCATTCCGCCGAAGGTAACGAGTCGGGTCCAACGCTTAGCCTGCGTGGATTCGATAATCATGCCTACTATTCATTGCAATCTGAGACGCCACGTTACTATCTCAATCGCAGCGGTTGTGGCAATACCATTGCCGCCCATCACCCGGCAACACAACAATTGATCATTGATTGTTTAAAATACTGGGTTGAAGAAATGCATGTCGATGGCTTTCGTTTTGATCTTGCCGCAGTACTCGGTCGTGATGCTGCGGGTTTCCATCGTGAAGCAACATTTTTTCAAATGCTGGCCATGGAACCCGCATTGCGCTACACCAAGTTGATTGCTGAACCTTGGGACATCGGTCCTGATGGTTATCAGCTTGGGCACTTTCCACGCGGCTGGTCCGAATGGAATGATTTGTATCGCGACACCATGCGCTCATTCTGGCGCGGAAACCCAGGTGCGCTTGGTGCATTTGCCGAACGTTTTGCCGGCTCAAGCGATTTGTTTCGCGGCTCAGGTCGCAGTCCCACCGCAAGTATCAATTTCATCACCAGTCATGATGGCTTTACGCTCAAGGACTTGGTCAGTTACAACGACAAACACAACGAAGCCAATCTTGAAGAAAATCGCGATGGTAACAATCACAATTTAAGTTGGAACTGCGGTATTGAAGGCGAAACCGATGACATCACAGTCATCAAATTACGTTCACAACAACTACGTAATTTATTGGCGACACTGTTGTGCTCGCAAGGTGTACCGATGCTCTGTGCGGGTGATGAGCTGGGTCGCACACAGTTGGGTAACAACAATGCTTACTGTCAGGACAATGAACTCAATTGGATTGACTGGACTTTACTCGAACGCAATGTTGAGTCGCTAAACTTTGTGCGTCATTTACTGCATTTACGTAGGCAAGCGCCTGGATTACATCGTGACACTTTTCTTAAAGGAGCACGCGGACCCGATCGCGAACATAAAGATGTCAGTTGGCGGCATCCTGCGGGACATGAACTTGATGCCGGTGATTGGCACGATAATAACGCCCAGGCCATTGGCGTTTTGATTGGTCATGCATTTGATGACATGCATGGCGAATCGCAAGGACATCTGTTGTTGCTGTTTAATGCCGGTAATGCGGCAATATCGTTTGCATTGCCACTACCACAACGCAGTGTTGAATGGCGATTGGCATTGGACACCGCGGTGGACGGTATTTTGAAAGACCCACCTATCATTAACGACCATTACCAAGTGGAGGCTCATTCTATGGTGTTGCTAACGGACGGATTGCATGAACGACGAATTCAACCACGCAGTTAACGCGCAAGAGGCTGCGCCGTCGCCGTTGGCTCAATTAGCAAAGCAATATGGGCTGGGTGAAAAATTTTATGATTTTCGTGGCGAATGCCGAGTTTTCTCAGATACAGCACGTGGCGCTATTTTACAAGCCATGGGAGCACCTGCCGCTGCGTTGACAACTTCACAAAGCGTTGCAACTGAAAAGCCCGCATGCTTGCCGGCCGTTGTGGTTCGCACTCAGCAAGAATTGCATATTGATATCAACCTCGACGAGCAACCTTCTAACAAACTTATCCTGACAATTAACACCGAAACCAAACAACACATTGAATGGCAGTGTGAAGCAACTCAGTTACAACGCATGGATGACGGATCTCATCGCATTACATTACCAGCTGATTTACCACTGGGATATCACCAATTAGAAATCAAAGGAAAAAAATTACGCGCAAGTTGCAAGTTGATTATCGCGCCCACTCAATGTTATTTGACGACCGATATTAATGAAGGCGCAAGGCATTGGGGATTGTCCATTCAACTGTATACCTTGCGATCTTCACAGAATTGGGGCATTGGAGATTTTGCTGATCTACGCAATATGATGACGGCATTCGCTCCACACGGTTGCGCGCTGGTAGGTTTGAATCCATTGCATGCATTGCGTATCGCCGATCCAAGATATTTCAGTCCTTATAGTCCATCCAGTCGGCAATTCATTAACGTGCTGTACATTGCCATTACAGAAGTTGCAGAGTACGCGAATTGCGTCGCCGCTCAACAATGGGTAAATGCACATCAAACGCAGCTGATGCAATTGCGTGCGACTTCCTTAGTTAACTACACGGCAGTGGCACAATGCAAATTTACCGTGCTGCCCATGTTGTTTGAAGAATTTCAACGCACGCATCTTGCAAATCACACTGAACATGCGCAACGATTTCATGCATATGTGGAAGCGCAAGGTGAAGCATTACGCTTACATGCGCTTTATGACGCACTTGATCAGCACTTCAGTAAGACCCCAGAAAGCAACTGGGGTTGGCGTAGTTGGCCGGAGCCATATCACGATCCACATCATGCTGTAGTTAAAAAATTTGCCAAGCAACATGTATGGGAAGTTGAATACTTTATGTACTTGCAATGGGTGGCTAACACGCAATTGCAGGCAGCACAAGCGCATGCATGCGCGGTAGGAATGAAGTATGGCGTGTATGCAGATGTGGCAGTGGGAGTGGACACCAATGGTTCGGAAGTCTGGTCAAATCGATCACTGCATGTAGAAAAAATATCGGTAGGCGCACCACCCGATCCCTTGGCGTTGAAGGGTCAAGATTGGGGTATTCCACCGCAGCATCCGTTACAAATGCAGGCGGAAGGTTATCAAACGTTCTCTCGATTATTACGTGCCAATATGCAAGCCGCAGGTGCACTGCGAATTGATCATGTGATGTCATTGTGCCGATTGTGGTGGGTGCCCCATGGAATGTCCGCCACTGAAGGTGTGTACGTGCATTATCCCTTGCATGATTTGATCAAAGTGTTGGCATTGGAAAGTGTGCGCAATCGTTGCGTCGTAATTGGAGAAGATTTGGGTGTGGTTCCCAATGAAGTGCGCGAAGCACTTAAACAATTCTCAGTGTTGCAATACAAGGTATTGTTCTTTGAAAAACTAAGTGATGGCCAGTACATTGCTCCCGATCAATATCCTCGCAATGCATTGGCTGTTGTCACGACGCACGATTTGCCATTGTTAAAAGCATGGTGGACCAGTGCCGACATTCGTTTGCAAGAACAACTACATCACTATCCCGATGAGGCAACATTATTGCAAGTGAAACGTAATCGCGAACGCGACCGCCATCAATTGATGCAAGCCATGGTGAACGCCGGATTGTGGCATTGGCAAGCATACGAGCCACTGCCTGAGTATTCACATGCATTACTACGTGCCGCATATGTGTATGCGGGACTGACGAACGCGGCATTGTTGATGGTACAACCTGAAGATTTGTTGCATATGACCGAGCCGGTAAATGTTCCCGGTACCAATAACGAATATCCCAACTGGCAACGCAAACTTACCGAAGACCTTGATATCTTGTCGCGCAGTCGTGAAGTTCAAGAAATACTGCAGGCGTTGAATAAGTCACGCAGTGGTAATAATCCAAACGCGTGGTGACTCATATGTAAGCACGGCATGACAGAGTCATATCAGATTTATTGATTTGCTTTACAGTGAAACCTAACAACAGTCGTCCATAACTGGCGTTTCTTACTTTCGTATAAGTTGCCAACCACACAACAATTATCTTGAACCTATCTCAAAATGTAGCGAGCGAGGTTAGTTTGTGTTCAGTGGAGCGCAGGTACCGGAGTTTATA
>JAICKZ010000283.1 GCA_025927665.1 Steroidobacteraceae bacterium
ATCGTCGGGGTTGATCGCTGAATAGACGGTACCACTACATGACAAACTGGTCGTGGCGCAATAAGTTTGACAGGGTTCGTACAACGCTGGACCCAGCGTCGATACCAATTTCAATGTGCCTTTGTGATCCTTGAAGGTGCCCACATCGCGCTCACCATTCGACTTGGTTAAAATGCCAAAACCATCACCATGACCATCGACATACCTGCCTTCATAAACTCCGCCGTTCGCGTAGGTGACCAATGCATTTCCTTCGGGAAGATTGTCTTTAAACTCACCTTCATAACGGGTGTGATTTGCCAGGAATAATGTCCCCAAGCCTTCTTGTTGATTGTTTTTAAACTCACCCTCGTAGCGACTGCCGTCCGCAAAATTGCGCACCCCGAGTCCTTCCATACTCCCGTTATGAAAACTTCCTTCGTAACGGTCACCGCTATTAAGATTAAACACACCAACGCCGTCCATCACGCCATGATGAAATTCCCCGTGATATTGATCCGAACAACCAAAATGCTGCGTACCAATGCCATCACGCCGACCATTTTTGAATTCGCCTTCATACCAATCACCATTTGCCCAATAGAATGTTCCTCTGCCGTTGATAACGCCGACATAAACATTGCCTTCGTACCGATTACCGTTAGTCCACGTCAAGGTACCTTTGCCGTCTGCATAACCGTCGGAACAAGCGCCAGTCCAAGACACTTCGACATTTTTCGCAATCGCATTTGATACAGACACCATGCAGCCAGATGTTGTGCTAACCCAACTTTCTTGGTCTGCGGCGTACGAAAATGACGTCACGAAAGCCAATGCCACAAGCATCACAGATCTGAAATGAGTATTCATTATTAAAAAGGTATTCGTTATGGAGAATTGAAAAACCAAGGCCAACGCTTGTGACTGCCGAATAATTTACGTGACTTTGAATGAGCCATCGTTAAGTTTATATAAAAAAATAACGCAAAAGCCAGAATTTATCGGGCGCTCAAATCGAAGCAATGGTCGATGCTTAAGTGGCCATGTCTTGGCGTTGATATTTCATGATGCATAGCGGCATCGCCTGAAGAATGGTTTGGGTTTCGCAATCGAAACGCAAAGGCATGGTGTGAAAGTACTGCTACGGGTCGGTCATCCTTTTGCACACGCGAACCTCATTGGGCTCACCAGGATCTTTTCCACCTGTGGATGTTCCACATTTTTCAAACCGACGTCATCCGAGATTACGAATGCTCATGTCATGCTACCTATCTTCACTAACTGGCAGATTAGATGATCATGAGGATATCGCCCGTAGCACTCTGGATCTGCTGAAAATCCGCGTGTCGTACCGAGAATATCTTAGGGCGGCGCCGGAAAATGTATATCACCCATTTGGATTATTCGACGCACTCCAGACATTGTGATTACATCGTTGCAGTTGTTTTCACCAACGAGTAGCAAGCAATGTCCCGTTAAATGGCTTCCGTTGAATAGACAACCGGGAGTGTCTGGTTAGCGATTCGATTCATGAATGGAAAACATCAAGCTGATCAATGCCCGTTGAGTTCTTACTCCGACTTTTTCAAACACATGCCGAAGATGCACTTTGATTGTGTTATAGGACATACCAAGCTTGAGTGCGGCCTCTTTTGCGGAATAGCCGCGCATGATAAATGCAGTGACTTTTGTTTCCGTGCGCGTCAATCCAAATTTGGTGGCGCCTGAAAACTGCCATCCAATTTCCGCAGCTGGCACCACGATGGCACGGCTATCACTAAACACCTCGTGTTTCTTTTCCTCGGTAATGTCACGTCCTATGGCATAGATGATTTTTTCTTCTGGCTGGGGAAAAACATTCCACCAAATCCACCGATACGAACCGTCCTTATGAACGTAACGAATTTCAATGCGGTGAGGATGACCCCCTTCCTGCACCACCGTACGCGCGGCTTTCAATCGTGGATGGTCGCTTGGATGAACGATACCCAATGCGGGATGATCAAGCAGCTCGGCTTGAACCCAACCAAGTAACTGTGTCCATGCCGGATTGACATGCTTGAAGTAACCATCGTATCCCACCACACACATCAGGTCCGGCGATCCATCAAAAAACCGGTCAAGCGGTTGGCGTTTGGTATTTACAGCCATTGAGGGCGAAAGATGAGTAATCATAATTTTAAAAATCGCACACAGCTTCAATACGGATGATCGAACAGTCAAGTACCGAGCCAGATTCTATACGCGGATCATAGCCCGAAGCCGCCAAATTGCGAATGACTAATTACGGCGGCAACCCCATTGGCGACACAATATCCAATATTTTAAGGCAGGACTCAATGGATTCATCTGCCGCCTTTGATTTATAACGTTTCTAAATCATCAGTCCGCTCATCAAGCCAACAGAAGAATAGCATGGGGTTCATGGTCTGAATGTTTCGTTTTTAATGTCGCGTAAACGAAAACAGATTTTAGCAAAAGACTATAGTATTAAACGTATTTGCAAAACCGATGTGCTGACGTTATCTAGTACCTTGTCTGATTACTCAAGGGGAGCGCTCATCATGTCCACAGGCACTATTCGGCTACATCGAGTTCTTCGCACCACTCCAGCAAAATTGTATCGCGCCTTTCTGGATGGTGATGCCATAGCCAAGTGGCTTCCACCTCATGGCGTTGTCTGTAAGGTACATCATCTGGAAGCAAAGGTCGGTGGTACCGTCAAGATGTCATTTATTAATTTCTCATCTGGTGATGCGCAGTCGGTTAGTGGTAAGTATTTGGAATTGGTGCAGGACAAACTAATTCGTTACACCGACAAATTTGACAATCCTAATTTACCTGGCGAGCCTCAAGTGACGATTAATTTGAAACCTGTCTCGTGTGGTACAAGCCTCAGTATCGTGCTAGAAGGAATTCCTGCAGTGATTCCCGTTGAGATGTGTTATCTCGGATGGCAGGAAGCGCTTGCGCAACTTGCCAATATAGTTGAGCCGAAATTCCTGGTTAATACGAGAATCGATCAGGCTTGTTTAAGTTAAGTTGTTTACATTCATTGAGTGAGGTGAAGATCGCATGGTTCAAAGATCAAGCATGGAATGTGTCGTCGGAATATGCGGTGATGAATATGCGTGATTACACTTACGCCAAGATCATAAACTTAAACCACTAAATTGCGAATGACTCATTACGGCATCGCGCCAAGCTTCATCGGTATCATTAATACCCATTGGAATCTGTGCATCACTGCGTTGCCACTTGCTTAGCCATTCGGCGCCAAGCAACTCACGATCATGTGGTACGTTCATCGCCAATGGCGACAACGCAATTGTGGTTTCAAGTTTAGGGCCCGTCGCACGACCTTTTGCTACATAAAAGCCCGCAGCCAATAAGGCAGCACGTACTCGGGTCGAATAAGTGTATGTCAATATTTCTGTGGCTTTGTGTTGACAGACTTCTGCAAGTTCGCGAAAAGATTGCAGCGTCCACAAAACACTATCGGTCTTGAATGAAAATGGATCGAAGAAAATGATATCGGGCGGCGGTGCCTCATGCTTGCGTTGCATAAAGTCACCTGGCAATAACAGCCATTCAATATTGCCATCTTCGTTTTGCCATCGATGCTTGCTGAGCAACTCATTCGGTGCGGCATGACGTAAATGTTTAAACCATCGCGTATGACGCAATGCCAATTGCAATGAATCAAGATCATTCTCAAAGCTGATTATTTGCAAATGACGTTGTAGTTGTGAAGAAGGTATCGACTCCACTGCAAGAATCGTTGCCATTGCATTGGTCGCAGCGCCCAAGCCAACATCCCAGATAACCAACGGTGCGTTATCAACGCTCTGTAAGCGTTCTATCAAGCGCGATTGCTCCACGTACAATGAATATGCCTCTTCTGCTGGATCATTTACCGAGTGCATCACTTCGCCCGAAATGGTATCGCGAACACGTCCAACGTCATCACGCACCACAATTTCGTAGCGGCCTTTCTTCAACTTTAATAATCTGCGTTCTGCGTGACTGCGATGATGTGTCTTGG
>JAICKZ010000037.1 GCA_025927665.1 Steroidobacteraceae bacterium
GCTGCAAGATAACCCGTGTTGGTCAACGAAGTGCCGGAAATGGCCACCGTATCAAACGCATTGATTGCACCTGAGTTATTAAGTACATCTGCATTGAACTGGATACTGCCATTCTGACCGGCATCCACCACGCTGGCATCGTTATTGATCGATGCGCTTTTCAGAATCACATCACCATTCAGCTGACGAATAACCGCACCACCGAGATTATTGATGTGCTGCGAAAAATCTAGCGACAATATGTTGTGCTGAACATCCGTAGCAAGAATGATCCCACCTTTGTTATCGAGCATCTGGCCGTGCAGATCGATTCCATTGGATTGAATAAATCCACCGGTATTGATAAGGGTATTAATGTTGCCAGTGAGCGATTGACTTAACCATTCACCACCCTGATTGCTCAAGGTATCCACTTGCATTGAGTGTGTATTGAACTGAAGAACTCCACCATCGTTGTTCAACAATCCAGCCATCACCACATTCGCAGGCTGTGCGTTGTTTATCACGAAGGTGCCGCCATGATTATCCAAACTATTTGCATTCAGCGTGAACGATCCCGCATCGCTGTATACAACTCCTGAGTGGTTGTCGAAGTTCTGCACAATAGTGAATCGCATATCGTCGGTGGTATTGCCGAGCGCAAGCAATCGACCGTTTACATTGGAAACCTGATCTGCATTAAGCGTCAGTTGTGTGCTTTGTAATTGGCCCGAACTATTATCGAACTCACCCAGATCAAGTTGAGTGGCATTGGCAAATACACGACCCTGATTGTTAAACACGGTCGCATTCAGATGTAATTGCCCATTGCTGCCCAATACTCCAGTGTTATTGAAGCTTTGTGCTTGCAACTCCAGTAGCCCAGTACCTTCGTGCAGTATCTCGCCACTGTTGCTTAACGTGCCCGCTTGAATGCTGGCGTTGTCCGACTGCATGCGAACGGACTGACGATTATCAAAACTGGAAACTATCAACGGAGCAGAGCCACCGAACACCATGGTGCCATTATTCATCACCTGGGTTTGATTGCCGATCAATCCACCACCCAGATAAAAATCACCTGTGTTAGTGAAGGTCGTTGCATCGATTGACAATCCAGCGTTGTGATTGAAGGTATTATCATTATTCAACCCGACATACAGGCTGCCGCTCTGAGTGATGTCCTGCGCTTTGAGTGCAATATTATCGCTTGCTGCCAACAAGCCATTCACGGTAATACTCTGTGCCGCTTGAAGGTCTGCCGTCTTTGCGTACGCAAGTTCCTGGATATTGATGTTGCCTTGCGATTGCAGTGCCAACTGATCGTTGGTCAGCATGTGGCGCAATTGCAGATCACCTTCGGCCGTTATTTTAAGATCATGGATCGATTGCACGACACCTTGCAGATTAACGCCCAATCCTTTTTCAGTGCCGATCAATCTGATGCTATTGCCATACATGCCGCCCAGTGCGGCACTACTTAATGCATACTGAAAACTACCGCTACCGTTAGCAGCCGCATTGCTGAGAACACTTTTAGTACCATAGTTGAATTCGTTGCTACCATTGATGATGCTGAGGTTGTTTGCAAACAAATCAGCATTGATCTGTGCATATCGCGAGATAATATCGAAGCGATCAATATTCGTGGCATTCAAGCCATGGCCTTCCAGCAAAAAATCACCGTCGCTGATATCAAATAGCAAATCACCATTGGCTCCCATACGAGAGCGACCGGTGATTAAGCTGACGCTGGGTGTATTGATAAATCCACAGCCATTACAAGTAATGCCGTTGGGATTAGCGAGAATGAATTCGGCCGATTTGCCTGCGATCTCAACTTGTCCCATGAGCGACGAACGATTGGTGCCCACCACTTGATTGAGAATGACGGATGCCGACCCACCTGCGAGACGGCGATTTCCATCCACCCATCCACCAAGTTGCGTCAATACCGGTGCGGCACTGTTATTAAAGATGATGCCTTCTTCACCTACGTTGAAGTCATTCCACATGTTGCTGGAAATGCCTTTGGCAGAAGGCGCGGCAATGTCCACCACAGTGGTACCATTCATCGCCTGCTTTAACGTGGGGTCGGATGGTTGACCTGTGTTGGCAAGCGAAGCACGTGCAGCGACACCTGATAATGGTTGAGCGGCTAACGCAACATTACTAATCAGAAAACAGATCAGCGTATAACTCGCCACACATCGCTTTATAAGACTCATCAACTTTATTCTCCGAAAGGTCCAGCTAATCCAGCTAGTCAATACCTTGGTTTCAATAGCATCTCGGCCAATACTCAAAAACTCATTTGCATTTCGACCGCTACTTCACGCTGTCCCTGAGTGAGAAAACTCGGTATCGATAAAGCTTTTGAATAGGTAGCACTGGCATAAAAACTGCGCGTCGTACATCTGAGTCCGACACTGGCACCCGACAGCGTCACATTGTGTTGCGAATACCCTGATGCATCGCTTTGTCCAATGTCATAAGCAAGAAACGGCTCAATGCGAATTTTCTCGTGAACCAGCAATGGAGCTGCAATGTCATTGCGCCAATAACCGCCTTTGAATCCTGTAACGCTTTCATGATCAAAGCCACGAATGGTATATCTACCACCAAGCGATAAAGCTTCGGAGGCAACGATCGGCGTAGGCGTATAAAAATAATGCAGTAACGAGCTGTAAGTGAACTGTTGATTAAACGATTCAAAGCGACCATACAGTCCTAGTTCCATTTCGTATTTGTTGAATTGAAACGCCGCTTCCGCCGCCACAACTTTCCGAGTGGCATTCCCCGCTGCAACACTGTGTGTCCAATCCAGTTCACCACGAAGTGTTATGGCGCCCAGTTGTTGAGTGGCCTGAATACCTGCAGAACCAAGATAAAGCAGGCGACTTGATGTATCGAGAAAAACATCTTCGATATAATTTTTAATGTCCTTGCGTGTTGCATTGAGATTCCAGCTCCATTTGGAATGTTGCCCACGAAACAGCGTGTGATCCATACGCAGATTTTGACTGTCGCTTTTTCCGGTGGTGACAAAATTTATCGATGCACCAGTAATGGTTTGTCGGTAGTTGAAATGATTCGCGCTTGCACTCCACAGAAAATATCCATATGGAATGGAATAATTAATCGCATAGCTTTGTGAACTGCCGCCCTTGTCTGCATGAACACTGCGACTAGCATTCAAGTACAGACCGTCGCTGTAACTGAGGGGATTGTCCCAGAATAGGGTGGCGCCAAGCACATATTCTCCCGTTTGTGGGCTGCCGCTGTTATCCATTGAAACACTGGTATGCAGCGGCCCGCCGCGATCATTGACCACATTGACCACGCTTTGACCCACCTCTTGGCCAGGCTTGATATCCAACGTCGCATTGTTCTGTCGTAGTCTATTGATCTGTTCGATGCCCTGTTCTAAGTCGCGCAGATACAGAATATTTTTTTGTTGCTCACCTTCCTGCGTGAGATCGGGCGCTTGCTTGAATGCTCGAGGAAAAGCAGCCTTCAATTCACTTTGTTTCATACGTCCGTCAGCAGATTGTAAGGCCTTGATCTCACCTTCAATCACCAACACATCCAAGGTGCCTTTCTCAATTTTTTGCGGTTGGACGAAAGCACGGCTAGTGATATAGCCTTTGTTGAGATAAAGATTACTGAGATCAGCGATTAAACGATTGATATCACTCAATCGCAGACAACGACTGGCATATCTGCTGGTAATCGTATTGATCAGTTGATAATCAAAAACTGTCACGCCAGAAACGCCAACACTCTTGACGTTGATGCAGGGAGATTCATCTGTCGCGGGCAGATCTGAAGATGGTTTAGCTGGCTGCAAAAAAACATCGGGCGTAGTGGTATCGCGACGCATTCGCTCTTTATCATGTTCTTGTTGTTCTTGAAGTCTTCGCTCGAGCTCTTGTTGCGCTTGCACTGGCGCAGACTGCGCAAATACATTACGTGAAACAGTGAAGGCCAATATCACCGTAATTAAAATGCATTTCCCGCTCGAAAAGCGGCCATCACTATGAATGCGCCACTCCATTTTTAAATTTCACTCCGGTATTCCATCGCTCAATAAACTTAAAAAAGTGAAACTTAGAAATGTGTAAGGAGATGTAGTTTATATTTCGGAGTTTACTTAGTACAGCTTCACAAGCGAATTGTCGGCAATTGCCATCACTAATAGCCCGCAGGGACCAATCAGCACTTAACTACCTTATGTGCAATCAATATGCGAATCGCTGCGCTTATTCGAGCATGGCTGTGGTGAACCATACTTTTTGATCGATTATTTGATTAAAACAATGTTTTGTCAGGAATGGCGCTGTATGAGTAGAACCCATCTCGAGTTCGATTTGACACTTGTAGATTATCGATATTAGCTTTATTTGACGGACTCTTTATCCCCTAAATATTGCAACCATTATTTTCTTGAAAAGTAAACATCCAACCATACTGCAAGTGCCAACACTCCACCACGCGCAATAAACTTTGTTTCGGGTGAAACGGCCATCAAAGTCATACCATTGAGCAGCGTTGCCATGATGAGTGCGCCGATCAATACACCAAGTACATTACCGCGTCCGCCCACCAAGCTGGTACCACCAATTACACATGCCGCGATCGCATCCAGTTCCATCAAGTTACCGATGGTGGTGGTTGATGCGCCGGAATAAGCCGTTTGCATAAATCCAGTGATCGCAACGATGCAACCCAGTAAGGCATACGCACCGATGATCACTTTATCGACTGGAATGCCAGACAACACCGCGGCTTCGTGATTGCCACCAATGGCATATAGATAACGACCAAAGGGCGTATGACTGGTGATGACATAGACAATATAAGTCACCACACCCAGTACCAGCACGGCCAGTGGTACACCACGAAATTGATTCATCACTAAGATGGCCAACATCAACACTTGAATGGTGACAAAGACTTTCAAGAATGAAATTTGCCAAGATTCAACTTGAAAGCCATAAGCAGCGCGTTGTTTGCGAGCATTGACATTATTGATGACGATTAGCAAAGCCAACGCAGCAAGCAACACATAACCCAATGTCGGCGGTAGATAGAACGTCGTCAATAAAGACAATGCATTATCGCCACTGCCAGCGACAACCGGCACCGTCTCGGAGGCAATGACCTTCCAGAACAGTCCTTTGAAAATCAATAATCCACCCAACGTGATGACAAAAGCCGGCATACGTTGCTTGGTGATCAATGCACCCATTAACGCCCACAATACCACTGCCACTACAACGCCAACCAACATTGCAGCCACGGCGTTCCATTGATGTTGAAATATTAATACTGCAGCAATGCCACCGATCAATCCCACGCCACTTCCCACCGATAAATCAATTTGTCCTGGCAACAATATCAAGAACATTCCCAACGCTAAGGTTGCCGTAACGGCAAGCTCTATCGACAGCATTGACAAGTTACGCGCGGACAAGAAGTTGTCGGTCGCAACAGAGAAGAAGATCCAAATAAGAATCAGGCCAATGGCAATGGAATAATTTCGAATGGAACTTTTCTGCGTCATAACATTACCTGGATAAATATTGAATACTCACACGGAGCAATCATCACAATGATCTATCATTACAGCAATACCGTCATTCATATGTAGACGGGTCCAGTAAAAAAAGCGAATCAAAATCTTTGTCGTTGGAACAATAGAAACTATTATTTAACTAGATTCCCGCCTACGCGGGAATGACGTTGTCGTATCGCTTGTTACATCATATAAATTCAATCTTGTGCTTCACGATAACTATGCCTTAACTATGCGCCATCGCGGCTTCAAGGATCAAGTGTTGTTGTGCTTGGGCACTGGTGAACTCACCACCGATCTTGCCTGAACTTAGTACGATGATTCTGTCACTCATGCCCATGAGTTCTGGCAATTCACTGGATACCAATACAACTGCTTTGCCTTCAGCGGTGAGACGATTAATCAACTCATAAACTTCTAACTTTGCCCCCACGTCAATGCCGCGCGTAGGTTCATCCAGAAAGATAACATCGGGCTTCGTCATCAATGCTTTGGCGAGCACCACTTTTTGCTGATTACCACCGGACAAAGTACCGACAACGGTTTCCAAACCTTGTGCCTTGATACGCAAAGCCTTGAACAAGTCCCAGTTTTGATTGGCTTCTTTCAATTGATCGACAAAAATACCCTTGGTTAAATCTGACAGCGAAGCCAGTGATTGATTGAAACCAATGTCTTTGTCCAACACCAAACCGTAACGCTTGCGATCTTCACTGACCAACATCATGCCGTTTGCAATGGAGCTTGCGGGCGTGCATTGCGCCATGGGTTTATCTTTTAAATACACTTCACCCGCAACGCGTTCACCGAAACCGGCGAACAAGTGCATGATCAATTCGGTACGACCGGCGCCCATCAGTCCACCAATGCCCAGCACCTCACCGGCGCGAACTGCAAATGAAATGTCATTCAATATGACTTTGTCTTCGTCATTTTTTACGGTGAGTGAAGACACCCGCAGAAGCACTTCTTTGACGGCTGCACTACGACGAGGAAACAAATCTTCGATCTTGCGTCCCACCATTTGTTGAATGACATCACCTTTAGTGGTGGCAGCTGTGTCCGTGGTGCCAACCGATGTGCCATCACGCAATACAGTTATGCGATCTGAAACGGCAAATACTTCATCCAGTTTATGCGATATATACACACAGGTGACGCCCCTGTTACGTAAGTCACGAATGATATTCAACAGCACTTCCACTTCGGACTCGGTCAATGCCGCCGTGGGTTCGTCCAGCAACAATATCTTGGTATCCTTCGCCAAGGCTTTGACAATTTCAATCAACTGTTGCTCACCAATACCTAAGTCACCTACTCGCGCAGCGGGATCGAGTTGCAATCCATATTGTTCCAATAAGCGTTGGGCATCGGTGTACACCTTGTTCCAATCAATGCCGCCCCATTTGTTTGTGGGCTCCGAGCCAAGAAAAATATTTTCCGCAACGGTCATCTCGCGTACTAATGCCAATTCTTGATAGATGACGGCAATACCCACTGCTTCGGTATCGCGTATTCCTTGAAATGCAGCAACCTGACCATTAATTTTTATTTGACCTTCATAACTGCCCGCCGGCCAAATGCCAGACAAACATTTGATGAGTGTGGATTTGCCCGCACCATTTTCACCACACAGAGCATGTACTTCACCGGCACGTAGATCGAAGCTGACGCCGTTCAACGCCAACACACTGCCAAAGCGTTTGGTTAAACAATCAACTTCGAGAATGGCCTGACTCATGACTTAAAAATTTAGGGAGTCAGTTAATGGGATGGGGACGCTGATCTATGGGAACATTCCGATACACTTCATCAAAGGTGTGAAAGCCATCTGCAACCACAGTCTGCATCATGTTGTCCTTGGTTACCGCAATGACGGGAAGGAACACTGAAGGTACCAGCGTCTTGCCATTGTTCAACTCGTTTTTTGCAATCAACGGTTTGCCGGTTGCCATCTTCACTGCCAATTCAGCGGCAGTACTTGCCAGAACGCGAATCGGTTTATAGATAGTCATGGCTTGCGAGCCTTCAACAATACGTTGAACCGCAGCCAATTCCGCATCTTGTCCGGTGACCAACACCTTGCCCACCAAGCCTTCTTCTTTAAGCGCTTGAATGGCACCACCGGCCGTACCATCGTTCGATGCCAATATCGCTACAAAATCGTGGCCATGATTGGTGATGGCCGCGTTGGTAATTTGTTTGGCACGCTGCGGCTCCCAATTATCTGCCCAGTCTTCATGAATGACTTTGATATCACCGCGATCAATATAAGGCTTTAAAATATTGTCCTGTCCTTGTTTGAACAACTTGGCATTGTTGTCAGTAGGCGCGCCATAGATACGAATGATTTTACCCTTGCCATGAATTGCATCCACTAAATATTGCGCCTGCACTTCACCCACTTTCACGTTATCGAAGGTGACGTACAAATCAAGATCGGCATCGGTGATCAATCGATCATAAGCAATGACGGGAATATTGGCACTATGCGCAGCTTGTACGGCCTTGCTCATTGCAGCACCATCATGTGGAATAATGACAATGGCATCGACGTGATCACTGATCATGGAGTTCACATCACGCATCTGAACCGTGTCATCGCTGTTGGCGGAACTCACCTTGACGGTCGCGCCTAATTGGGTTGCGCGTTCAATAAAGATACGTTGATCAACCTGCCAGCGGGCTTCTTTCAAAGTATCCATGGACAATCCGATGACGACATTTTTATGCGATTTGTCTTTCGCCTCACCGTTTCCGCGCGCCAACGTTAAGCCGATGACCACACTGAGAATCAGCGAGACCACTGTCAACCAGATACTTGTGTTTTTCATACATGCGCGCTCAAATGTAAAAGCCGTTTGGCATTATTCATTAATATGATCTGAATTCGATGCCGCCCCGAATTGCCGGTCTGGAGCGATAAATCGATCCATCCAAGTCAGTTGCCACAGCAATGATATTGTCGGTCAATATTATAGGTTGGCAAAGCAACTGCCAAGAATTAACTGGAATCTATCTCAAATTTAAAATCGCCGCTTAGCCTTGCGCAATCACAACCCTATTTTTGCCATCACTCTTAGCCACACGCAAAGCTTTATTCGCGGCATCAAACAACTGCTGCAATGTTTCATTGGTTCGCAGCGTGGCAACGCCAAAACTGGCGGTAATTTTTATATCGTGATTAAAGTTGTAGTTGGCGATCAGTAAGCGGACTTTTTCTGCAACCATTCTTGCCTGGTCAATTTGTGTGTTACGACAGATCAGCAAAAATTCTTCGCCATCCCAACGTGCAAACAAATCATTGTTACGAATATGCGCTTTAACAATACTGGTCACTTCGGCAAGCACATAGTCAGCGACGGTGTGTCCATGCTGATCATTGATATTCCTGAAGTGATCAATATCCATTAACACCAATGATAATGGTTTCTTTTGCTGACGCCACTCACCTAGTCCTATTTGTAATGCCTCAGCTATTCCATGGCGATTAAATACACCAGTTGGTGTATCGCTATCGTCAACGGCTTTTTCCTCTAACTCCCAAGTATGCGTATCTAATAAAGCATTGACCTCGGCGAGGTTACCCGTTCGCTTTTTTTGCAATCGAACTTCCTTGGCAAGCCTGGCTATTCGATACACCAACACAGTCATAAAAATGCATAACCAGATCGTGATAATAATCAGATACCATTTTTCTGTAGAGAATTGCTGGCCAATCAACTCCACACGATGCAGATGGAAATGATGTTCGCCTAAGGCATTGGTACTGCCAGTTTGAATTTCAAAGATAACGGTATTTTCAAACTGCGGATGGCTTAGTCCCGGCGGAATTTTGTAATCGACTATCCACCAATTGGCAACGAAAAAATCGCTGAGTGAAAACTCAATCATGCGATTCTTCAACAGGTCGGTAGAAAACTCAATCTGATTATATTTGGTGCTCGAGGTGTCTTCGATCTTGCTGTACAGCGGATCAAAGTCACGCAAGTACATACGCAATGTTTTGCTGGGCCCTTCATAGTCCAACCAAACACGAATTTTGTTGTAATTACGCAAGTCCACTCCATGCAGACGATTGGGATCGAAGAACAATTCCACTTCACAAAATGGATATGCGTATTTATCGCGCACCGTACACCGCCATTCAAACCCTGATGTGTCCAGTAGTTCGATACTACTATTACCGCCATTGGGCACATCATCATAAGCACGCACGGTATAGTGACTGTCCGGTGTGATCACAATTGTCGAGCGTAGAATATATTTCTCGCCCCATATCGCTGCGAGAGTAAGCAGTACTAAAATTCCAAGCGTTATTTCCAATCGCCAAATACGGTTCATAGTCACTTGTCGACATAGCAGATTTAGATCAATTGCAGTTTTACTTTATATAACAGAAGCCGTTTTAAAGTGATGGCGATTGGCGCTTTACGTTTTCTTTCGAAACATAAAATGATGTGGCTATCACAATTTATTTGATCAAGTTTTTAATTCAGCGGATAAATCAAATTGCTCGAACTTAATACCCAACCATTCAAGACCAAATATGATCTCGATCGTCAAGATAATAATCACAATTATGGTAGCGATGGTAGTGGCGATCATAACGCCAACCGCCCATTTGGTTAAGAAAAAAAATAGTACTGCGAATAGTGCCGCGGGTAGCAACGAAAATATAATAATCAATAACAATCCTGCAATAAACAGTAGTCGTTGACCGAATACTTCGACACCTCCTGGACTACCTTGACCAATTTGCGTCCATGCAGGAAACATAATTGCGAAAGCATTCAACACCAGCAATTGAATGGTAAGTAGCAAAGCCGCAACGATTGCAATTGCTATCGTGACACCACATTGAATAGCAGGTGTCATCCACTTGACGCTATGGTTCGGCAAGCACAATGACGCCACCAATAATAATATGCAGAAAAAGGTGGTGAGCACTACAGCTGGAGTCAGTATCTCACCCAATACAACCTGCCAACCGCGTAATGGATAAGTTTTGAGTATATCGGCATTCAATAGATCACTGCGTAAATCCTGTCTGGCAATCAATGGACCAAGAAACAGTACATAACCTGCAAAAGAGGAGGAGAAAAGCAGAACCGCAATTCGTATGACTTCATGATCACCATGATTGATCCAATAACTACCTACTATGACAATAGTGAACGCATAACAGGCTAACTTGAATCGCAAGTAAGACGCGGTGGCAAATAAATTTTTCCACAAGAATGCCCACTCGGGTCGTCGCACTGCATCCAAATTAAAGGGTGGCTGCTTTATTTTTGGTGCGCCACTGCCCATGCGCCGCTTGCCGGCGCGTACTGCCACCAGTTTGGCCGCGCGCTTTTCTGCTTTGACAATCGATGCTTCTTCGAATGAAACTTCACTGCGTAACACCCAGTAATAATGCAATACCAGCAACAACAATGCCGGCAACGCCGATAACAAAAATGATCTCCAATCATTGGCCAACATAGGAGCCACGGCAATCTTTGCGGGCAAGAGCAACCACGATAGCGGCGCCGTTTTAAATAAGATCACTGCATAATTTTTTATTACACTGATATCGACTAATTTACTGGACAGCGTTATGGGTATGACCTGCGCTGTCCATAAACCAAAAGCAATCGCCACTGCCAAGAAACCGATGATGATCGTCAGTTGGCGCCGCAGCGAAGTAATGCCGCGATCAAAAAGGCGTGTAATTACAAATGAGGCGGCCATGGAATGCAACGACAGGATGATCAGCAATAACCACCACCCGATAAAGCGAACGATTACGTTGCCAGACACAAAGCGTCCAATGCTGGAGAATATTGAAAAGATCAATGCAGTGAACAACAAACCAACCGCCAGATTGATGATTCGATAATGAATCAAGGCGCGGCGACTGATTGGCGCGGGAAATAGAAAAGCAATTTCTGCTTCAGTAAAAGTTAATGCCGCACGCGCGCGCGGCCACGCCCAATTCAGGATTACATATAGCGTACATAGCGATGCCGCGACAATGACTGAGGATGAAAAATATAGATCGCCAAGATTGTTTGGAGTAATTGCCGAAACTATAGACTGTGATTGACGAGGTAACTGCAACTGACGAAACACCGCCAAATATAAATAGGCAATGCCTGCGATTGCACCGAACAAATACTTCGGCTGCTTAAGACGTTTGGTGCGCGCAATGATTGCATTTCCAATCGCAGTAACGCGCAAATAAATTAAGGCGCTGATAACGGAGTTCATGTTCAATGCTCCGAACCGCCAGTGGCACGAATAAAAATTTCTTCCAGGCTGACATGGCTTTCGCCGGCGCTGAATTGAGCCACCACTTCTTCCATACTGCCGGCAACAAGTTTTTCACCACGCTTGAGAATAAGCACATGCGTGCATACCTCTTCAAGTAAGTGCATCAAGTGCGAACTCAGCACAATCGCCGCACCTGCACGTGCACGTTGCAAAATGGAATTTTTAATACGACGAATACCCAATGGATCAAGTCCGGTCAATGGTTCATCAAAGAACATGACTTTGGGTGTATGCAACAGACCACAGGCAATGGCCAACTTTTGTTTCATACCGCGTGACAATACACCAGGAAGTTGATCGGCTTTGTCCGCAATTTCGAACTCATCAAGCAAGGGTTGTGCGACAGTCTGATAATTTTCGACTCCATACACACGTGCGACAAATGCAAGATGTTGTCGCACCGTTAGATAGTCAAATAGTCTGGGTTCATCGGGAAAAAACGCCAGCGAAGCTTTTGCATTAATTGTATCGGTTAACAAATCATGTCCCGCAATCGAGATGGAACCACGCGTCGGCGGAATAATGCCACTGATGGAACGCAGAGTAGTGGTTTTGCCTGCGCCATTCGGTCCAACAAGGCCAAGCACTTCACCAGATCGTACCGTGAACGATAAATCCTTTACGGCAAGAAACTGATCATATAGTTTTGAAAGTCCACTAACTTCAATTAGTGCTTTTGGCAACGACTGCATGTCATTCGTCAACGGCTCATTCATTAACATCACCCAAATTGTTTGCAGCCCTGCTTGTTTCTTAATTATTTCTACTCATCAGCACCACTTGTTAACCCCAGCGCAGTTTCATGATGAGAATGGCGCCCGCTAATACCAATGTCACCGCGTTGGCAGCCACCACTGGCCATGCACTTACGTGAATGCCATAGCTGATCCACATGATGACTCCCACGGTGAAGATGCTATACATCCACAGCGACACATCAGCTGCATGACGTGACTTCCACGTCTTGATTACTTGAGGAACAAAAGACACCGTGGTCAATGTGGCGGCGATGTAGCCAATAATATCAGGCTGCATAGTGACTGTCCTTATGGAGGTTATGAATCTATGATGCCATAGACAATGATGGGCAAGCCGATTTTCCAAGACCTATCTCAAAATGCTGCGCTTTTATCTTGTATTCATGCGGCGCTCGGAATCCTCATTTATTTCTGTATAAACTCCGGTACCTGCGCTCCACTGAACACAAACTTAACCTCGCTCGCTACATTTTGGGATAGGTTCTACATAAGAAAATTCTTATGCATGTCGAGCTTTTCGAGTTGTTATCAATTTAGTGCAATACCGGCACCTATCCCATTAGATAGATTTACTGAGGACTTCTGTAAATCCTACAATATAGGATCGGATCGCGATTGCTGGTTTTGTCAGGCTACGCAGCCAATAACTTACCCACATTTTAAAATCATTTATTTATTCATCATTTTCTATTGCGTCCATTCAAAGAATTGAATAAGGTCAGGCGTCTTGGAAACTTATTACTAGGGTATTCGCGTGCATTTCTCACAACTGATTTTTAGTCGATGGATTGGCGCTCTGTGTATCTCCCTGCTGCTATTGGTAGCTTGCAGTAAACCACAAAACGGCATGCCGGGCAGAGCTGCGCCACAAGTCATCGTGACCACACTTAAATCACAGCCCGTGACATTAACTCGAGAATTGTCCGGAAAAACCAGTGCTTTTTTAATATCCGAAGTTCGGCCACAAGTCAGTGGCATCATAAAACGGCGTTTATTTACTGAAGGTGCCTATGTAAAAGCGGGACAACCTTTATATGAAATTGATGATGCTCTATATCAAGCACAGTATCACAGTGCCGAAGCTACTTTGCAAAAAGCGCAAGCCACTTTGCATGTCACACAGCTAGCCGCAGATCGAGCTGCCGAAGTACTGAAGATCGGTGCCATTAGTCAACAAGAAAATGACAATGCCGTTGCAGCACTCGATCAGGCCAAAGCCGATGTGGCAGCAGCACAAGCTGCGGTCGCCAGCAGCCGTGTCAATTTGGTGTATGCCCATATCGCCTCTCCCATTTCCGGACGCATTGGCAGCTCATCCGTTACCCAAGGCGCATTAGTCACTGCTAATCAAGCCGCTGCGTTAGCAACGATAACCCAGCTTGATCCTATTTATGTAGATGTAAACCAATCGAGTAATGAATGGCTGGAGCTTAAGCGTGAAATTGAATCCGGTCGTGTTAAGGCGCGCACCTCGGGCACGCCCACTAAAATTCTGCTGCAAGATGGCAGTACTTATAATCATGAAGGCAAGTTGCAATTTGCCGATGTCACCGTCGATCCTGCCACCGGTAATTTAATGTTGCGAGTTATTGTGCCCAATCCCGACGGTGTGTTGATGCCGGGTATGTATGTGCGTGCAGTAATAAACGAAGGCGTGTTGGCTGACGGTATATTGGTGCCGCAGCAAGGCATTATGCGTGATCCAAAAGGTACTGCCACTGCATTGATCGTCGATAAAGAAAATAAAGTACAACCGCATGAAGCGAAGGTGTCGCGCACCATTGGTGATAAATGGTTGGTTGAAGATGGATTGATGGCGGGCGACCGCGTCATTGTCGAAGGCTTGCAAAAAGTACAACCGGGTATGACGGTTGATGCAGTAGAAGCTGGAACGCAAGCTGCCGCCAGCAACCATTAATTAGGAAAGTCACATGTCACGGTTTTTTATTGATCGACCTATTTTTGCTTGGGTAGTAGCCATCATTGTCATGCTGATTGGTGTGCTAGCGATTACTCGCATACCTATCTCGCGTTATCCGGTCATCGCGCCACCCGCAATCACGATTTCCGCCGCTTATCCAGGCGCATCAGCGAAAACGGCGGAAGACTCTGTCACGCAAATTATTGAACAAACCATGACCGGTTTGGACGGTTTGCTTTACATCACATCGAGCAGTGATAGTAACGGTAGTATTTCGATTACGCTGACCTTCGCCAGCGGCACGGATCCAGACACTGCGCAAGTGCAAGTACAAAATCGCGTACAACAAGCAACGCCTTCGTTGCCACAAATCGTTCAACAGCAAGGCATCAACATCAGTAAATCCAATAGTGGTTTTCTGGTTGCAGTAGGCTTTGTGTCGGAAGACGGAAAAATGGATCGTGGTGATATTGCTGATTACTTATCAAACTATGTGGTCGATCAGCTTAGCCGTGTACCCGGCGTGGGCACAGTGCAGTTGTTTGGTAGCAAGTACGCGATGCGCATATGGCTGGACCCGAATAAGCTTAATGTATATTCATTGACGCCCAATGACATCGTTGCTGCC
>JAICKZ010000027.1 GCA_025927665.1 Steroidobacteraceae bacterium
ACTCGGCACTTAAAAAGATATCGCGTTCCGCAGCGGGCAATTCAGCCGCACGCGCGAGCAGATCTTCAAGGTGGGAGCGAGGGTTATGAGCGGATTTATCAAGAGGATTCATTAATTGATGTTAATTCTTAGATCACAGACGAGAATGCCACGTTAGCAGTTAAGGAAACATGCTGTCGAGCGCCTGTTTCTACGCTTTCTTTGCAGATTTAACATACATTTCGATCAAAGCCTTGGATGGAACAATATTCACAAGATGGCTATGTTAAATACTGAACTTCGGTGAGAATTGGCACTCAAATTGTGAGAGTGCTAAACTGGCATTCAA
The DNA here is from genome assembly GCA_025927665.1 of Steroidobacteraceae bacterium. Taxonomy (GTDB): domain Bacteria; phylum Pseudomonadota; class Gammaproteobacteria; order Steroidobacterales; family Steroidobacteraceae; genus CAILZL01. The sequence goes on from JAICKZ010000027.1 coordinate 329, forward strand.
TTTTAGGGGAGGTCAGAACTGTTATGAGTACTGCACTAGTCATTCAACCACATGATTTAGCGATAGCGGGACCAATTGGTAGCCTTGATGCCTACCTTGAGCGGGTCTCGCGTATTCCTGTACTTAGCCGCGAGCGCGAAACTGAATTGGCTCAACGCTATCACGCCACCGAAGACTTGGCTGCCGCTCGCGAATTGGTATTGTCGCATCTGCGTTTTGTCGCGCACATTGCCCGTGGATACACTGGTTATGGATTACCCATTGGTGATTTGATTCAAGAAGGCAATGTCGGCCTAATGCGTGCCGTAAAACGTTTTGATCCTACTATGGGTGTGCGATTGGTTTCTTTTGCGGTGCATTGGATTCGCGCGGAAATTCATGAGTACGTACTGCGGAATTGGCGTTTGGTCAAAGTGGCCACCACTAAATCACAACGCAAACTGTTTTTTAATCTGCGCCGTTTCAAAAAGAATTTAGGCTGGTTGTCTGATGCTGAAACGAAGGCGGTCGCAGAAGATCTCGGTGTTTCGCCACATGAAGTCACTGAGATGGAAAAACGTCTGACTTCACGTGATCTTTCCTTTGACCCTGCGCCTGATGCTGATGAAGAAGATGGTCATTACTCGCCAGTTGCGTATCTAACTCAAGCCGATGCGGACCCTTCTGTATTGGTTGAGCGCGAACAATTCGAGGATGATACGACCGAGAGGCTAACCGTTGCATTAACGCAATTAGATGAACGCAGCCAGCATATCGTACGCACTCGCTGGATGAACGATGATAAAGCGACTTTGCATGATCTTGCAGATAAGTACGGCGTGTCGGCAGAACGTATTCGCCAGATCGAAACCAATGCGATAAAGAAATTGCGTTCACTGATTGTTGAACCTGCTTAAATATATTTATAAATGATGAATTAGAAAGGCCAGCATTCGCTGGCTTTTTTATTTGGGTATAGCTCAATTGATCACTTGTTCAAGCGTGCCTACTGGTTATATGCTGGATTGGTGTCCTGAATCACGTTCGGATCCATATGCTGGGCTGGTGAGCAGTCGAATGTGATCATGAAAATTCTGCCTATCCTCCACGGGAATCTACATGAACAATATATTAAAAACTGTGTTGATAGCGTTGACGTTGATGGTTTGCATGACACTCTCAGCTCAAACAGTTAAGGCCATCTCCAGTCACTATAAAAACTTCGTTGTATCAATCTATATCCCCGTCGCTGTCGTCAACAAGTTTGCAGAGCCCGGGCGACTAGAGTCAGAGTGGCAGCGTATCAGTAATCAAGTCAATGTAGATAAGGTGTACATCGAGTCACAGCGTTCGCGTGAACTAGCCACCGATGAATTACTTGAGAGGGTCAAAAAATTCTTTCTTGATCGCGGCGTGCAAGTCGCGGGCGGTATCACTTATTCGGATGTACCGGATGGATGGCAGTTTCGTTCGTTCTGCTATACCGATGCCTCCGATCGCGAGTTCATCAAGAAAGCTACGGAGCTAACAGCCCGTCATTTTGACGAGATCATTCTCGATGATTTCTACTTCGTCACTACGAAGAACGAATCTGATATCAAAGCGAAGGGCAGTCGCAGTTGGACGGAGTTTCGTCTCGATTTATTGAATGACGCTGCGCGTAAACTGATTATCGGACCGGCAAAAGCTGTCAACTCGAAAGTTAAGGTGATTATCAAGTATCCAAACTGGTATGAGCATTTTGCTGGTTTGGGATTTGATCTTGATCAAGGGCCAAAGATATTCGATGGCATTTACACTGGCACTGAAACACGTGATCCGAATGGCACCAATCAGTTCTTACAGCAATATGAGAGTTATCAGATCATCCGTTATATGGAAAACATCGCTCCAGGTCGTAATGGCGGCGGTTGGGTTGACACTTACGATGTAACTGATGTCGATCGCTACGCTGAACAATTATGGGATACTGTATTTGCAAAAGCTAAAGAAATGACATTGTTCCAATGGAGCGATTTACTTAAACCGGCTGAGTCTGGTCATCGCGATGCATGGCAGTTTGCATCGCCAGCTTTTGATTATCAGCAAATGCTCAAGCATGTAAAAGAAGGTGATACCTCACCAGCAACCATGGCACGGGTCGCGGGATATGCGCTCGATCAAGTTGATCCGCTGATCAGTCATCTGGGCAAACCCATCGGCATCAAAAGCTATCGTCCGCCACATGCAACTGGCGAAGATTTTCTGCACAATTATTTTGGATTGATCGGTATTCCCATCGATCTGTATCCCACTTTCCCGGAAGATGCGTCTGTAGTATTGCTGACCGAAGATGCCAAGAACGATCCAAAAATTGTTGAGCGCGTTAAAAAACATTTGCGCGCTGGCAATAACGTTGTTATCACATCTGGTTTGTACCAAGCCCTGCAAGGTCATGGTATCGAAGACATTGTGGAATTGAATATCAGTGGCCGACGCTTTATTGCAGATGGTTATGCCACGGGCTTTACACCGAAAGATCGCCATATACTTAGCAATAAAGTGACGGGCGCCGAAGCAGTATTGTTCCCACAAGTTGATTTTCTTACCAATGATTCATGGGCACTTGTGAATGCCATGTCTGATGGCGTTGGATATCCTCTATTGCTAATCGACCGGTATGGCGATCATGGACATTTATTTGTGTGGACCATTCCTGACAATTTTCACAATCTGTATCAACTACCCATTGCAGTAACCACTGCAATCAAGAATGTTATCATGCAAGGATTTCCTGTGCGCCTTGATGGTCCCGCGCAGGTATCGTTGTTTGCATATGACAACAAGACTTTTATTGCGCAGTCATTTTTGAACGAAGCAACCAAAGTTAAGGTGTCAACATTAGGATCATCAATGCACTTGCATGATCTGATAAGTGGTGAAGTGATCAACGGTCAACAAGCGGTAAAGCAGGACGTTCGGCAACAGACTCTTGAAGATCGCGTATCGTTTGACGTTACGTTGACACCGCATAGTTATCGCGCATTTGCAATTGAGCCATAGTCAATCTTCCATCACCGCAATGCAATGTATACACATATTGCATTGCGGATGACGACATCCATGTTCGATGTCAATGCGTGTCGCGTATGTCGCTTAAATTAAGACCTAAATCAAAGTTGTAGTGTAGATAGATAGCGCATGCTGGTCGCTAATGAATCAAAAATCGGTTCTAAGTAAGGTGGCTCCTGTTCCAGATAATAATGTTCGATGCCAATTTTTTCTGCGGTGCGTAACAAAGTATGCCAGTTCATAATGCCTTGACCAAGTGGCACATTGGGTGTTTTTTCTGGAGTATCTTTGCTTGGTTGAGTTTTTAGATCCTTCAAATGCAAAGAGATAATACGACGCTGAAATTTTTGCATGATTGCAAGTGGTGAGATTCCTGCAGCAGCGGCCCAACCACAATCAAGCTGTATCTTGACGAGCGCCGGGTCAGTCAATCGAAGTAATTCGTCGTACGCATTAACATTACCGAAGCGACGGAATTCCACGCAATAGTTGTGATAACCGAATTGAATGCCATACTTGTTTGCTTTTTCACCAAATTTGTTGAACAACGTTGCATTTTCTTTCCAGTCATCCATGGTGAGTGCATACATGTAATCATTCCATGATAATTTTTGCACGTGTTCAGGGCTTAAAGATTTTGGCGTTGAACAGATCAGGTGTTTTATATTCAATTTTGCGGCGAACTCAAGTATTTCATCGCTTCTGGTTTCGAGATCAATACCGTTGTGATGCGTGCTGATGCATCTCAGACTAAGTGCATCGGTTACACCTTTAATTTCTTCGGCCGTTTTGCCGAAGTAACCAGCGAATTCAATTTCGCGAAAGCCCACTGCCGCTGCTCGCGCTAGGGTTCCATCAAAATCTTTTGCAAGCTCAGCACGAATAGTGAACAGCTGAACTCCGAGAGGTTTGTGGAATTGATCAGCTTGTGAGCTCGGTGATAAGAATGGGCTTGTTAATAAACTGGTGCCTGACGCTGCAAGGAATTGTCTGCGCGTAATCATGGTAAATCCTGCGGCGAGAATAGCGATGTCCAAGTACACGCTATCTTGGTCGGCGACGTCAAGGGTAAGAATGAAATGACATGATGGTTGTTCACCAAAAATCCGTGCAATAAAAAAACCCGCTAATAGCGGGTTTTTTAAAACTTTACGGAGCAAGGCAAAGATGCTGATTACTTGATCTTAGCTTCCTTGTACATCACATGCTTTTTCACCTTAGGATCGTACTTCTTCACTTCCATCTTATCGGGATGAAGACGTTTGTTCTTGGTGGTGGTGTAGTAGTGGCCAGTGCCAGCAGAAGAAACCAGTTTGATTTTGTCGCGCATGACAGCTCCTTAAACCTTAACGCCATCGGCGCGTAATTGGGCGACCACTACCTCGATACCTTTCTTTTCGATGGTACGCAAGCCAGCACGTGATACACGCAAGCTGACATAGCGGCGTTCAGCTTCGATCCAGAAACGCAGGGTATGCAAATTAGGCAAAAAACGGCGACGGCGCCGATTATTGGCGTGCGACACGGTATTACCGGTCATAGGCGCCTTACCGGTGACTTGGCAAACTCTCGACATGACGATTTCCTCTGGTGTCGAAGCAAGGCTCCGACAAAAATTGAGTCGCGCTTTATACCAGTGAGCGCGGCGCGGAGCAAGTAAAAGAGCAGAATTTACGGCAGGTTGTATTGCTACAGCAAACCGCGCTCGGCAAAGGACTCGCATTTACTATCGCCAACCACTAAGTGATCGAGTAGACGAATGTCTACCAACTCCAAGGCAGCTTTTAATCGACGAGTGATAATCTCATCCGCCTGACTAGGCTCTGCGACACCGGAAGGGTGATTATGCGAAAGGATGACGGCAGCAGCGTTATGCGCTAAAGCACGTTTGACTACCTCACGTGCATGTACGTTGGCGCCGTCAATTGTGCCGCGAAATAGCTCTTCGAATGCCAATACGCGATTGCGATTATCCAGATACAAACAGCAAAACACTTCGTGTGGCAAGTCGCGTAAGCGCATGCGTAAAAAATCGCGAGTCGCTTGCGGATTGGCGAGTACCGATTCCGAATACATTCGTTCCTGAAAGTGTCGTCGTGCCAATTCCAGGACCGCCTGAAGAGTCGCGTAATGCGCCACACCCATGCCGGGCGCTTTGCATAAGGCATTCTTGTCAGCGGTTAATAAGCTACGTAATGATCCAAACTCAGAGAGCAAATCGCGAGCCACGTCCAGCGCGCTTCGGCCGCGAGTTCCGGTACGCAGAAAAATGGCAATCAGCTCAGCCTCGCTTAATGCTTGCGGCCCCAATTTTAAAAGCTTCTCGCGAGGGCGATCCTCTACAGGCCAGTCTTTAATTGACATGTTGCATCAGTGCGAAGTTACGACCTGCGCAGTATGCTCAGTAAGCAGATCGTGTGTGATATCAAAAAGACGAATAAAGCCGAGAAATAGCACCTTAGTAACTATTTTGATATCACACAAAGCAATTCGAACAAGCATGAGCACATGACGATCCGCTGCTTGCCGTGTCGATGCATCGTTGGCAATAATCTCCATATGAGTGCATCTGTACGACATATTTTACTGGGCGTTACCGGCGGAATTGCGGCCTATAAAAGTGCTGAACTAGTGCGTCGTTTAAAGGAGCAAGGCGCCGAAGTACAAGTTGTGATGACACAGGGTGCGCGCAAGTTTGTCACCGAACTTACTTTTCAGGCTTTGTCGGGCAAAGCTGTACGCAGTGATATATGGGATCACTCGGCTGAAGCAGCGATGGGGCATATTGAGCTGGCACGTTGGGCGCACGAAGTGATTATCGCGCCTGCCAGCGCTGATTTCATTGCGCGATTGGCACACGGCATGGCCGACGATTTGCTAACTACGATGTGTCTAGCGACCAAAGCGCCAATCAGTATTGCTCCCGCCATGAATCATGTCATGTGGAATCATCCGGCCACACAAACCAATATCAATATTCTCAAACAGCGCGGCGTACAGGTGCTTGGGCCTGCAGAAGGCGACCAAGCCTGTGGCGAGACTGGCTTGGGACGTATGTTGGAACCGGCACAGATTATTCAGGCTTTAGACAATGGCCGTGGCCCGCCGGTATTTGCTGGCGTTAAAGCAGTCGTTACGGCTGGGCCAACACGTGAAAAACTCGATCCGGTACGATTCATCACTAATCGCAGTTCAGGCAAGATGGGTTTTGCAGTTGCATCGGCATTGCGCGATGCCGGTGCGGACGTGGTGTTGATCAGTGGACCCGTTACTCTGCCTACCCCACAGAACGTAACGCGTGTTAACGTTGAGAGTGCCGCGCAAATGTTGCACGCGGTGCAACAGCACATTCATGACACACAATTATTTATCGCGACCGCCGCAGTATCAGATTACTGTGCAGCAAAGATCGCCGACGAGAAAATAAAAAAATCCAGTGAATCTTTGCAATTGCAACTAGCGCGTACACCGGACATTCTTGCGGCAGTTAGTGCCAGTGAACAGCGACCTTTTCTGGTGGGCTTTGCGGCTGAAACAGAAAATGTTGAGCGTAACGCATTAGGGAAGCTTACGGCCAAGCGACTCGACATGATCGCGGCTAATAAAGTGGGAGAGGGTTTGGCGTTTGATTGCGATGACAACGCGCTTACTGTTTATTGGCATGGTGGTAAGCAGGAGTTGTGTAAGTGTTCCAAACAGGACTTGGCCCGACAACTCGTACAGTTGATCAACGAACGTTACTGTAGTCAGCCGAAATCGAATAAAGAATCTGAATGATGGTAAAAATAATAATGATCATGATCCCAATAACAATAAATTTTTTCAATCTTCGCAGATAACCATGAATACTCAAAAGCGTGTGCAATTACGCATTCTCGACTCGCGTCTTGGTACTGAATTTCCTCTGCCGCAATATGCAACTGTTGGTTCTGCTGGTGTGGATCTGCGCGCGTTGATTGATACACCACTGGAATTGAAACCGGGAGATACGCAGCTAATACCTACGGGGATGGCAATTTATTTAGCGGATTCCGGCTTCGCGGCGGTTGTGTTGCCGCGTTCTGGGTTGGGTCACAAACATGGCATCGTGCTTGGAAATCTGGTTGGGCTTATTGATTCAGATTATCAAGGGCAATTATTTGTATCGTGCTGGAATCGAGGCAACACTACCTTCACGATTGAGCCTGGTGATCGTATTGCTCAGTTAGTGGTTGTGCCCATCGCGCAGGTGGAGTTTGATGTGGTGAGCGAATTTGCTGCAAGTGATCGTGGTAGTGATGGATTTGGAAGCTCAGGGCGCAATTAATTACTTCAATCCCTTTAGTTCTTTGAAGCGGAGGACGTCGCTGGTGAATTTGGCTTGAAGGTCTTGCATCTCCGTGCGCTTTGCGGCAATCCGTTCTTCGGTGATGCGAATACTATTCGCCAAGCTCACCATATCTGCCACTAGGTTGTCTGGCATGGAGCGAGCATTGGCGGCGGTGCTGTATGGACGAAAGTGTTGCACTTGATTTAATGCGTTCGTCTGACGATCCAATATAGCGACTAATGTTTGTTCATCGATGGTCAATTGACCTTTAACCAGATCTACGCGCTGATCGCGCAGACGTTCAATATCGGCGACTGACAGATAAGTGTCGATCAACATGTGATCGCGCAATTCAGCATCGGTTTTAGCTTTTTTTTCTGCATCATCGGCCGACTTGCGTGCTGCTTTATCTTCAAGCGACTTGGTACCATCAATCATGCGCACTACATTGCCGCGCGCGCTTAAGACCTCGGTGTCTAATCCGACGCATTCAGCGGGCATGCTGTCACCAAAATGCGCTTGACCATGTTCGTCATGACAGCGGAAGAATTCACTACCGCCGCCACTATTATTAGGGCGAGCTGTTGGATGATTGTTAGCTGCCAATACCATTGGAGCGGTGATGCACAAAAGAAGCAGAAGGTAGGTGCGTTTCATAAGATCGTGATCTGATGTTATATGGCAGAGGATTCTGCACCAGTATTATTCATCCAGACTAGCTTCTTTCGCTGCAGATGTGCGCTAACTCGCAATCCCATATTGATCGCGATAATCTTCAACTGCTTTAAGTGTCTCAGCTGATTTGGTTTCCGCTCGAAGATGACTGATCAAGTCAATCAGTTTGATTATGCTGATTACAGGTAATCCATGCTGTTGTTGAATCTCCTGAACCGCCGAGAGCGTCGTCTGGCCTTTTTCCTGACGATCTAATGCAAGCACAATACCCGCAGATACGGCACCAGCATGATGAATAATGTCCATCGATTCGCGAATGGCCGTGCCAGCAGTAATAACATCATCCACGACTAACACTCGACCTTTAAGCGCTGTGCCAACGATGTTGCCACCCTCGCCATGATCTTTTGTTTCCTTGCGATTGAAGGCCCATGGCTTGTTGCATTGATAATGATCCGCCAATGCAATCGCGACACTTGTAACCAGAGGAATTCCTTTATATGCAGGTCCGAATAGCACGTCGTATTCAATCTCACTATCGACAATTGCCTGCGCATAGAACCGGCCTAATTGCGCAATCGCTGCGCCGTTATTGAACAGCCCAGCATTAAAAAAATACGGACTGTGACGACCTGATTTCAAAGTGAAGTCGCCAAAACGTAATGCACCGAGATCGAGGCAGAAATTTACAAAAGCTGATGAATCAAAGGCAGACATGAGTGAATGCTTAGATGACAATTGATGTGCTCTATACTAGCGGAAATGATGCGGCAGAATATAGTGTGCGTATACTGTCACTAGTGATTCATAGTCGATATCGGTTCAATGGCAATAGCAACAAAAAACTGGCTTGATTCATTCCACGTTTATTGGCATCCACGCATTTTATCAATGGCGTTGCTAGGATTTTCGGCAGGCATACCATTTCTATTAGTGTTTTCTACATTGACAGCATGGCTTACTGAAGCAGGTGTGAAACGCGCGAGTATTGGTTTTTTTACCTGGATTGGTATCACCTATTCAATCAAAGTCGTCTGGTCGCCAGTAGTTGATCGCTTGATACTACCGTTTATTACAAAAAGAATGGGACAGCGTCGAAGCTGGATGCTATTCGCACAGGCAATGATTGCATCAGGCTTAGTTGGCATGGCGTTGACAAATCCGTCAATACATCTGGCGCAAATGGCGTTATTTGCTCTACTGGTTGCATTTGGCGCGGCGACACAGGACATTGCGATTGATGCCTGGCGTATTGAATCTGTGAGCGTTGAACGACAAGCCGCTATGTCTGCCGTATATGTATTCAGTTATCGCATGGCGATGATTGCGTCTGGCGCCGGAGCATTGCGATTGGCAACTTGGTTTTCCTGGCAGCAGGTTTATTGCATCATGGCAGCATCGATTGGTATTGGTATGATTACGGTGCTGTATACGGCGGAGCCAGTACGTTTGCGCGAGCGTTACAATGTGCTAATGGAACAGCGAGTACAGAGTTTTCTATTGCGTAACCAACACTTGCCTGTGCGAATAAGAAATATGATGGCATGGTTGATTGGCGCAGTAGTGTGTCCTTTCGTTGATTTGTTTGAGCGCTATGGCAAACGCGCCATTATTTTTCTAATAATTATTGGCGGATTTCGAATCTGTGATGTGAGTATGGCAAGTATGGCGATACCGTTTTATATCGATATCGGGTTCACTAAGGGACAAATCGCTGCCATATCAGGTGTTTGGGGTGTGCTTATGGCTATCAGTGGTGCCATGATCGGTGGGCTATTGGTACCAAGGATTGGGTTATTACGTTTATTGATGATAGGCGCGATTTTATTTCCGCTGGCAAATTTATTATTTGGTGTGTTGGCAACCATAAGTCAACCGCAATTGTGGATGTTGACGATTCCAATCAGTATAGAAAATCTATGTGGTGGTTTTGGTATGGCTGTACTTATTGCATGGATGTCGAGTTTAACGAACTCATCCTACACAGCAACTCAATATGCAGTGTTCAGCTCGTTAATGACTTTACCTGCAAAATTTGTTGGTGGATTTAGTGGATTAGTGGTAGACGCTCATGGTTATGCTTTCTTTTTTGTCTATGTATCAAGTCTTGGAATCCCAGCAATCGTCGCAGTTGCTTACTTGTTAAAAACAGACTCAATTATCATTGTGAATGCCAACTCAGTTAGCACTGATTAATTTGTGGGCACTTCCGAAAATCCACCGGCTTCATCTCGATCTAACTGACTTGATACCAGCCATGCAGGCGCGGCATTTATCATTTCATCATCGTCGTGATCTTCGGGCTCTACATCAAGCGAGCCGGTCCAATCTTCGGGCGCTTCAGTTTCTTTGGGCATCATGGCAATCCAACCATCATTATCGAACTCTTCCAACGAGCCATCGAAGTGCTGTACTTCAATAGTATGGTCATCGATATCGATAGCAACTACTTCAAACAACTGTCCTTCATGACATTCATACCAGTTCCCCACAATGGGAGTCGATGTACTCATATGATCCTCCGCTTTAAGCATGCTCGCTTGAGAAACAAATCGCTGCTAGTCTCATTCCAGATTAAGTAAGTGATACTGACTTCACTTGCAGTAGAGTTTTAGTCCTGTTCGAGTTCAAATTCAAGTGTGGGAATTACAATTTAATATCGTCGATATTCCATATCCCATACACCATGTCCGAGGCGATGACCACGTCGCTCAAATCGTGTCATAGGTCGGTGATCAGGTCGTGCCACAACTCCATTCTTACCCGCGATATTGGTAAATTCAGGATGATTATCCAATATTGTATGTATGTGTTCTGCATAATCCTGCCAATCGGTGGCAAGACGTAACGCTGCTTCAGGTTTCATTACCCGCGCCATTACATCGGCAAATGCAGGCTGAATCAAACGTCGCTTATGATGACGTGTTTTATGCCATGGGTCAGGAAAAAAAATATGGATGGCGTCGATACTCGCATCGGGGATTTGATAGGTGAGAACTTCAACCGCGTCATGACTACTGATACGCACTGTGCTAATGCTCAATGTTTCTAGCTGCAGTAACAGATGCCCGACACCAGCGCGATGTACTTCAATGCCGAGACAATCCATGTCGGGATGAGCTTGGGCAAACGCAGCAAGCGCTTCGCCGGTACCAAAGCCAATTTCAATCATACGAGGAGCATTGCGACTGAACAATTCATCAAGATTAAGTTGATGATTCGAGAAGTTAACACCAAAGCGTGGCCATAGTTCATCAAGCGCGCGTTGTTGACCTGCGGTCACGCGCCCAGTGCGTAACACAAAACTGCGAATGCGACGTAATTGAAAAGGTTTTGGATTGAGAAAAAGTTCTGGCATAAGCAATGATGACAATTACGATGTTTTGATTCCACGTATGCGACGCAACACGGCTGTGGCATGACGGCGACTGATTTGCAGTGTTTCGGGTGAATCACGCAATAATATTTTGTATTGACCTTGTTCGTCGCGCTCAACAGTGGCGATGGCTTTTTCGGCGACCAGTGAATTTCGATGAATGCGAATAAAATCATCACTGAACTCACTGCTTAAGTCCTTTAACGACTCGTTGATTAAGTCGCTTCCCGATTTGTGATGTACCGTAGTAAATTTTTGTTCAGCGAGAAAATAAATAATGTTGCTTACAGGTATCAAGCGCAGACTTTCACCCAACCGTGCGCAGATGTGCGCTCGCCTTTGCTCAGTACCGACACTCTGTTGTAGTTGACGCAATCTTGAATTGGAAATGCGTCCCGCATGACGCAACGCACGCGCAAGTTTTTCTTTGCGAACCGGCTTAAGCAAGTAACCAATGGCTTCGGCTTCAAAGGCTTCCACTGCGTACTTATCGTATGCAGTTGCAAAAACAACTGCAGGCGGTGTATCCAGCGAGTTAATGTGTTGCGCGACTTCAATGCCAGACAATCCAGGCATGCGAACATCCATAAGCACTACATCTGGTTTCAATTGTTGGCAACTATGCAATGCTTGTTGACCGTTCGAGGCTTCACCGACAACCTCGCAATCCTCAAGCTCATTCAATAATTGCTTAATACGCTCTCGCGCAGGCAATTCATCGTCGACAACTAGAATACGCATTCTTATTCTTGTCCAGGCTTACTCTGAAAGGGAAAGTACAATTCAATTCGATAGGAGTTAGCGTCTTGATGCAATTCTACCTGTGCTCGATTGGGCCATGCTAGTTCTAATCGCTGACGAATATTATCCAGCGCAATGCCGTGACCGTTGTGTTTTTTTAATTGTGCATCGAATGTTGTGTTTGGCATCACGGGGTTACTGACCACGAGCTTGATAAATTCACCATCAAACTCACCTTTAATGATAATGGTGCCACCATCTGGATGCGGCTCAATACCGTGATAGACGGCATTTTCTAATAGCGGTTGAATAAGCAAAGGCGGCACCAACGCTTGCATCGGCAAAGTATTAACTTCCCATTCAATGCGTAGTCGCTCACCTAGACGCAACTGTTCGATACGTTGATAGATACGCGCAATTTCAAGTTCATCTTGCAAAGGAATATGACCACGTGCGTCGCGCAAATTGGCGCGAAACAAGTCGGCTAAATCTTCCACTGCAGTTTCTGCACGTTGTGGATCAGTACGTGTCAACGAAGCAATGGTGTTCATGCTATTGAATAAAAAGTGTGGACGTATGCGCGCTTGCAACGCGCGTATGCGCGCCTGTGCTTCGAGTTCGACGCTGTGTCGCCACTCACCGGCGATATGAAAATAACGCAAGGTTAAGCTGCCGACGATAAAAGCAACTGCTAAGGTGCGAAACAGGAAGTTCGTATGCGCAATAGGAAAAACATCGGACAATATTCCCGTTCCTGCGCCAGCATGATAGCCGATCTGAAATACTACCTCTGCAATCAACAATGAAAGGACAAGAATCAAACCCAATGTATACACATAAGCATGTACACCGCTTACGTGCTTAAGCCATCTACGCAATCGACACAATACGGCGGCAATGACCAATCCTTGCCATAACAAGAATAACGAACTGCTGGCAAGATCTACCCAAAAATTGTTATGCAGTGGTTGACGTGCGGTGGTCAGCAGCAAGGCAACTAGCTCAACAATTAACACAACTGCAAGCGTCATATTACCGGCGCAAAAATCCGGCAAATGATAATTACTGTGTTCTTGATTGTTGCTGGAGTTCATTCAGCATGCTGGCTTAATGATTGAACAATGCGTCTTTCAAGCGAAACAGTGTTGAAATATCTTCGTCACCATAGCCTTGTTCAATTAGGCGACGATACTGAATCAAAGTCATTTCAATCAATGGCAGTTGTGCTCCATGTTGTTGAGCCATGTCACGACAGATGCGTAAATCTTTTTCGTGTAACCGAACTTTAAATCCACCTGCATAGGAATTATTTATCATGTTAGGTGCACGATGGGTGAAATACCAACTACTACCTGCACCTTTGCTTAAGGTATCAATGACTTTATCCAGAGGCAGTCCCGCTGCTTTCGCAAATGCCATGGCTTCAGCTGCGGCTTGAATCGCACCGGCGCATAAGATTTGATTGGTAGCTTTGGCTGACTGACCCGCACCGCTTTGACCAAAATGCGTGATGGTTTTTCCCATAGCTTGCAAGATGGGTTGTGCACGTGTGAATGCAGATTCAGCGCCGCCTACCATGATGGCCAATGTTCCCAAGCGTGCGCCTTCGACGCCGCCACTGACAGGAGCGTCCAGAAAATCACACTGCACGGCAGTCAGCTGCTTGGCACAATTACAAGCAGTGGTTGCACTAACGGTTGAACAATCGATGATGAGAGAATGAGGTTTCAGATGAGGAAGCAATTGTGTGATTACACTTTGCACATCTTCATCAGCGGAAATACAAATAACGATTGAATCGCAAGTTTGCGCTAGATGCTGCAATGAAGCGGCTGCAATGCAGTTGAGTTCAGCGGCTAGGTTATATGCCTTGTCGATGTTCCGATTCCATACGGTCGTTAACAATCCTGCCTTACGCAAGTTGCGCGCCATACCGATTCCCATTGCACCCAGACCAATAAAACCAGTTTTTATCATTTCAAAACGATTGTGGCGGCCATTGCCGCCACGTCATATAAGTTGTTTGTCTGTCGATGCTCAATTGCACCAGGTATCCATCATTTGTTTGGCAGAGGCGCGAGTTTTTTCCACTTCTTTGTCATCCATGTACGTACGCTCACCTTTTTCATTGGTGCTGTAGATACGTTGGGCTGACATTACTTGATCATAACGTTCGCGCGCTTTGGTACATCGTTCTGCCTTATCGGCAGCGGTGTTTTGTTGTGCTTTTTTCTTATCAAGCGCATTGGCTTGCTCAGATTTGTTGGCTTCATTTTGTTGTTGTTCGGCAGTTAAGCGTTCAGCAACAGCTGCGCTATCCGTACGCTGCGATTTAATCTTCGCCAATAGTTCTGCGGGTAACAACTCGGGTTTATCGGTGAATTGCGGATGCCCATCCTTATCGATGTATTTGTACACATCTGCAGTGACTGGCAGTGCTACTACGACGCAAACAGATATTGCAATTAAACTTACTACAGCACGAAACATGACCATCTCCAGGCGTTAAACAGGTCGCTTCTAGGTTTGGACTTTGTCACATTACCTAACGCGATGGCAATTTTGGCAACTACGGGTCAGCTTACGTTGAACGAGGTCACAAACGGATCATTTGCATGGATCTACTGGATTAAATCGTGCATTTGGATATTCACCAAAGAAAACGGGCGCCTTGTGACGCCCGTTTTCTCAATCTTCCAGACAGATAGAATCTGAATGACCGGTAAGTCTTACATGTTGTAAGCCTTCTCACCATGATCAGCCAGATCCAAACCTTCTTCCTGAGCTTCGTCACTGGAGCGAATTCCAATGGTGTACTTCAGCGTCAGGAGAACAATCGCCGCAACCGTACCTGACCATAATAGCGACGTGCCAACAGCCCATAATTGACTGATAAATTGTCCAGATGCATCGAAGTCACCCACCTTATTGGCTACATAGTCATAGACGCCAGTGCCGCCAAGCTTTGGATTGACAAAAATACCGGTGCCAAGCGCACCCAAAATACCACCAACGCAGTGGACGCCGAAGGCGTCAAGCGCATCGTCATAACCAAGTAGTGTTTTGAGTTTGGTTGCTGCGAGGAAACAAACGACACCAGCGACGGCACAGATCACAAATGCACCCATGGGCCCCACAAAGCCCGCAGCAGGTGTGATGGCAACCAGACCCGCAACAATACCGGAACATACGCCGAGCAGGCTGGGTTTGCCTTTCAATAACCATTCGGTTCCGGCCCAAGCTACCCCGGCGACGGCGGTACCAAACAAAGTATTGAAGAATGCAAGACCGGCAGCACCGGTGGCTTCAAGTGCAGAACCCGCATTGAAGCCGAACCAACCCATCCACAACATACCCGTGCCAATTGCCGTCATCATCAAACTGTGCGGTGCGAAGTGGAACTTGCCCAAGCCTTTGCGAGGACCAAGGACCAATGCCGCTACCAAGGCTGCAATACCCGCGTTGATGTGAACAACCGTGCCGCCAGCAAAGTCAATTGCGCCTTTCTGGAACAAGAAGCCTGCATGTGTTCCCGCCGTAGCGCCCGCTTCAGCCGTGGTGTATGCATCAGGACCGTCCCAGTACCAAACCATGTGTGCAATCGGCAGGTACGAGAAAATAAACCACAATACGCTGAAAATCATGACAGCAGAGAACTTCATTCGCTCTGCCAGTCCACCTGTGATCAGTGCAACAGTGATTGCAGCGAAAGTGAGTTGGAACATGCAGAACACAAAATCGGGTATGTATTGACCTTTGCTGAAGGTTGCTGCAACCGCGGTGGTTGGATCTTCCAATCCCATGAACCAACCTTTGCCAGCACTGCTCCATGGCATTGCGCCAAACAATGATGATCCAGTGTCACTGGCCGAGAACGCAACGCCGTAACCAAAGATTACCCACAG
>JAICKZ010000118.1 GCA_025927665.1 Steroidobacteraceae bacterium
GGTTTTGTATATCGCGGCAGTGCTGATGTGATGGGCGAGCATCTTCCCGGTGTATGGATGGTGCAACCTTTTAGTCCAGCAACGGGGTGGATTGCCGCAAGTATTTTCGCGCGTGATACGGTTTCGCAGGGCAAAGCTTTTGGCTGGTTAAAACAGTATCAACCCATTGAGCGCATCGGTAAGTCCATTGATCTGTACTACATTCCTGAAAGTGGAACGTCTACGACTGCTACAAGTAAGTAAAGTCGTGAACCACTATATGCAGATGGTCCGATTGCAACGGCCCATTTGTGGTAGAAGAAATTATTGCGATGTTATCTTGCAAATACTACGTTATTCGTCAATATCGCAATAGCGAAACAAGTTGGTCATAAAGGAAGTATGCAAATGAAACATTTAGACATCGGCGTTGTTCGGGAAATTCTTATGTCGATGCCTGAGGTGCAAGAGAGCACCATTCACGGTTTTCCTTCATTCAAGACACATAGAAAATTACTTGCTTGCCCGGCAATTCACTCATCTGCTGAGCCAGATTCGCTGATGATAAAGATGTCATCTGCCGAGCGTGATCAGTTACTTGCCGACGAGCCTCACAAGTATTACTTGACCGACCATTATGCCAAGAGCTCAGTCGTGCTGGTTCGATTGTCAGAAATAGATCGAAAATCACTGCGTTCACTTTTAGAACGCGCATGGCAATTTCTCAATCAAAATCGGCGTGAATTGAAATCGATTAAGCCTTCTGTTGGTCTTAAAGCAGCGCCAAAGAAGCGTGTCACCAATCACTCAACTCGATCGCGTGGTAAACGTACTTCGCTCTAACGTTTCACATTACAAAAAATATTCATTCACGATTTGATGTGTCACTAATACATCAACGGCCTCCATGCCAGCACTGCGTGCCGCCTGTAGACCTAGCGATGAATCTTCAAATACAACGCAGTTGGCGGCATCTACTTGTAGTAATTCCGCACAACGTAAAAATATATCGGGAGCGGGTTTTGGTCGTTGCACTTGATCAGCGCCAACAATGGCATTCATGTAGATGTCGAGACCGCATAGTTTGACGATGATATTAGCTTCGACGCTCGAAGCGCCGGTGCCAATTGCCATGGGTTTTTTTCCATGAAAAGCTTTGACAAGATCAATCAATGCAGTTGGTTTGACAAATTGATGCATGTGCGCATGCACTACACTTTCCTTGAAGTCATTCATTTCTTGTAACGATGCTTGGACACGGCAGTCAAAAGTCTTTATCAACGTCTCGATGGTTGTTTTGGTTGGAACCCCGGCGAGTGAACGCATCAAAGGTCGATCCACAGGAATGCCATATTTGTCCAGCATGGTGGTCCATGCATATTCGTGTAGCTGACCACTATCCACCAGTGTGCCATCCATATCGAATATCAATGCATCAAAATGATCGTACATAAGTCATCTCAGCTAAAGCTGCGCATTTTACCAGCACAAGATTTCAAATTATTTGCCAAAAATATCAAAGTCTCAAACAATATTTGACGCGCTCATTCGTCTATTACTGTATGAGTACTTTGGCGACACTTTTATATTCAACATCAATTGTCAAGCCGACACTGATCATGACCGCTGCACAAGATCAAACTATCACGCAAACCGTGACCCGTGAAGGTGCACGCTTGCGGCGATTTATTGCCCGTTATGTGGTAGATCACGCGGAGGCGGAGGATATTTTGCAGGATGTGTTTTATGAATTAGTGGATGCATATAGATTGATGAAACCCATTGAACAAGCGGGTGCATGGTTGTTACGAGTGGCGCGTAATCGCATCATCGATCGCTTTCGCAAGCCACGCATGGAGGGGTTTTCCGCTGAATATATTGACAGCGAAGATGAACTATTCACTTGGGAAGAGTTTCTACCTGATCCAAGTGCCGGGCCTGAAGCGACGCTTGCGCGACAATTGATGTTGCAACAAATAGAAGTTGCGCTTGCCGAATTGCCATTGGCACAACGTGAAGTATTCATTGCTCACGAATTGGAAGGACGTAGCTTCAAAGATATATCGCAACAGTCAGGTATTGGTATCAACACCTTGCTGTCGCGAAAGCATGAAGCAGTGATCGCGTTACGAGAACGTTTGCAACAGATTTATGAAGAGTTACCGTAAGTAGGAGAATGATATGCGTATGAGGCGTACACGTTGGTGGAAGGTATTTAAAATTTTTCCATTGGCAATCGTCACGTTGGTGGTCATGTTGCTATGGAACTGGTTACTTCCAGCGTTATTTGGTTTTCATTCAATCAATTTTGCACAGGCAATGGGCATATTAGTGCTCAGCAAAATTTTGTTTGGTGGTTGGCATCGCGGTTTTGGTTATGGAATGCGTCACCAGAGTGGATGGGCATTTATGACGCCGGAGGAACGTGCAAAGATGCGGGAGAAATTCGGTAACCGTTGCTGGCATGATAGTGAATCCGAGAAGGTAGATAACACCAGTGCCTCTCACTCGTGAAGATAAGATAGTCATTCACGATACTTATTGGATTCCTACGAGATAGCAATCACAATAGCTTGCTAAGCATTCGATTTACTGACGACAACAACACATGCCCGCCAATACAACTGATCGCCCCAAAGCAAATTCATTGAAACCGTTAGTGGCGCTGTTGCCATTTATCAAGCCATATCGTACTACGTTACTTCTGGCCGCCGTGTTTTTGCTGGTTGCCGCAGGAGCACAGTTGGCAATGCCAATCGCGTTTAAACGACTAATTGATGACGGCATGGCAGTGCATGATGCGGCCACGATCAATTTCTACTTCGTGTTATTTTTGGGCGCCACCATTCTTTTTGGGATATTTGCGGCATTACGTTTCTACATGATTAGTTGGTTGGGCGAGAGAGTTGTCGCAGACATTCGCGCTGCGGTATATCGACGTATTGTGTGTATGGATCCCGCTTTTTTTGAAATAACAAAAACAGGTGAAGTTTTATCGCGTTTGACGACCGACACCACGCTTGTACAAACCGTGGTGGGTTCCAGTGTTTCCATGGCGTTGCGTTCTGTTATTACCTTGATCGGTGCGTTGATCATGCTGTTGATCACTAGCACTTCGTTGACATTAGTCTTTATCGCCTTGTTGCCATTGATTGTAGGGCCGATGCTGATCATGGGTAGAAAGGTGCGTAAATTATCGCGTGCATCTCAAGATCGTATTGCAGATACCAGCGCGTTGGCTGATGAAACTTTGAATGCGATCCAAACGGTTCAAGCATTTCAATTGGAATCTCTGCATGGGCAACGTTATGCAGGTGCGGTCAATGATTCGTTTGCCACGGCGGTGTATCGTATCAAAGCGCGTTCTTACTTGACCGCACTTGGTACGACGCTGGCATTTTCAGCGGTCACCTTTGTGCTATGGATGGGCGCGCATAGAGTGCTTAGCAATGCGATGACATTTGGCGAACTTGGTCAGTTTCTGTTGTATTCGGGTTACATGGCTGGAGCCGCTGCGATGTTGAGCGAAGTATGGGGCGATGTGCAACGTGCTGCTGGCGCGACAGAGCGATTGATCGAACTGCATGGTGCCGTACCGAATATTGTTGCGCCCATAAGTCCGCAACTATTACCCCATCTAAGTGAGGGGCAAATTCAATTTGCTCATGTGCGTTTTAATTATCCGTCGCGACCGGATCGAGCCGCGTTGGAAAGTTTCTCGCTTAACGTATCGCCGGGCGAAACAGTTGCATTAGTTGGCCCATCTGGTGCAGGCAAGAGCACGACGCTGCAATTGTTATTACGCTTTTATGATCCACAACAAGGACAAGTGTTCATTGATGGCGTTGACATCGCTCACGCTGATCCAGCGGATGTTCGTAAACGTATTGCGCTAGTGCCACAAGACACGGTGTTATTCGGTACCACGGCGCGTGAAAACATTCGCTATGGTCGCGCCAATGCCAGTGATTTGGAAATTGAATCTGCAGCACGTGCTGCTGCGGCACATGAATTTATCAAACAGTTGCCACAAGGTTACGACACTTATCTTGGCGAGCGTGGGACTCGCTTATCGGGTGGACAACGTCAACGCATCGCGATTGCGCGAGCCATTCTGCGTGACCCGTCTATATTATTGCTTGATGAAGCAACCAGTGCACTCGATGCAGAAAGCGAACGACTGGTGCAAGAGGCGTTGGAAAAATTGATGCAAAATCGCACGACCATTGTAATTGCACATCGATTGGCAACCGTATTGAAAGCGGATCGCATTGCGGTGATGGATCACGGACATATTGTTGCTATCGGCAAACATGATGAATTGATTGCCAGCAATTCATTGTATGCACGGCTGGCAGCATTGCAGTTTGGAGAGGGAACCGTGACTTGAAGCCAGAGGTGTATTTGCTACGCTTAATACACCCTACGTATTGCTAATACTATCCAAGTTTACGTAGCTTATTTTCGATAATGGTAATTTCTTTTTCCCAATTCCCAGGTTGATTTTTATATCCTAATATCGCAGCCAAAAAGTATTTTTTTGCATTTGTAAAGTCCTTTAATTTAAGACAGGCATTACCCATATCTTTTAAAAAAATTGGGAAAAAGATATCCAGAAACATGGCGGAGCTTTCCATAGCAAGAATTTCTTGTCCTAATAAAAGCACATTTTGATAGTTTTTATTCCTTTTTGCATCGCGCAGATCATTTCGTAACTTAACAAAACTATCGAAGACCCTTCCATTCCATTCGTGTTTCATTTTATGTTTTGTTATTCAGCTAACTTAAGCCGTAGCTCGGTTAGATTCTATATTCAGCTTCTGTAAGTGTTTTTACATTTGATAGATAGGAAACCTGCATAATACTGAAATCACTGAAGGTTGTATGGATCGCTGTATCAATAATTACATTTTGGGTATTCATACTAGTCCTATTTTAAAATAGGCAGATACATTCTGATATCTAGCAGCTGAATTAATACAAAGTTTCAAGGACGGCATATCCTGGGTCCAATGATTTGTTGTTATGAAAACAATTACCCAGCCCGTCTTCTCAATTCTAAACCAGCTTTATCAATTCCCGGTTGATAAGCAACGCTATAATCATCGAACGCAGTAAGCGCGACATTCAGATCAGCAGCTTCAGGTAATTCAAATGCATCAAAGCCACAACGGGCCATATAGAACAACTGATCACGCTGAATTTTACCCACTGCACGCAGTTCACCGATGAAGTTACAACGACGACGCAATATATGTGCCTGACTATAACCACGACCTTCGCCAATGCCACCGAACTCTAAAGCGATCAATGACAACTTCGTTGCATCACTGGCAATGGCTTCGACTTTATCCGCAGGAATTAATTTGACGCCCAATTTTTTCCCCGATGCCAATAATGTGTCGCGCTCCATTTGCCATTGCGGCAATGACACAATGATTGCAGGTGCATTTGCATCTTCTTCGACGTAACGCCAATCATCAGTAACAATACTGCGATCGTGATTATGCAGCTTGATCAGCTTGCGCATACGCACCTGCCTTGAATGGAGCTATACCGGTGCGACGAACAGTGTCGACAAAACGTTCATCGCCTTCACGTTGTTCCAGATAAACACGGAATAAACGTTCGAGTACATCGGGAATTTCTTCTTGCTTGAAGGAGCGACCAATGACTTCGCCAAGATCCGCTTCTTTACCATTGGGCGCGCCACCGATGGTGACTTGATACCACTCTTCACCATGTTTATCGACGCCAAGAATGCCAATGTGTCCAACATGATGATGACCGCAGCCATTCATGCAACCTGAAATCTTTAATTGAATCTCGCCGAGATCATATAGGTAATCGAGATCATCAAATCTTTCGTTGATCAAATCAACCACGGTATAGGTGCGTGCATTCGCCAACGAACACAAATCCAGACCGGGACAGGCAATCATGTCAGTCAGTGTGCCGATGTTGGCAGTGGCCAAGTCAATGGCATCCAATGCCTGCCACAGTGCAAATAAATCCTGTTGACGCACATGTGCGAACAGTAAATTCTGATCGTGCATCACGCGGATTTCACCAAACGAATATTGGTCTGCAAGGTTCGCTACTGCATCGAGTTGTGCATCGGTGATATCGCCAGGTGGACGTTTCACCGACTTCAACGACAAAATGACTGCGCGATAACCAGCTACTTTATGCGCACGAGTATTCTGTTGATACCAGCGACGGAACTTGTTTTGTTCCAAGGCATTGCCTTTGCTACCAACCACATCCATATCGCTCAATGTTTCATATGCCGGCGCTTTAAAGAAAGCTTTCACTCGCGCGATTTCGTTCTCGCTCCAGACCGGCGCATATGCGCGTGAAGCTTGCCATTCGGCATTGACCATCTCACGAAATTTATCGATGCCATGGGACTTAACCACGAACTTGATGCGCGCCTTATGAATGTTGTCGCGCCGACCTTCAAGGTTGTATACACGCAGAATGGCTTCCAGACAACCAAGCAAATCATGTGGCGTTACAAAGTCATAAATGGTTTGACCAATCATCGGTGCACGACCGAGTCCACCACCCACCAGTACTTCAAAACCAAGCACGCCCGCATCATTGCGCTTCAAGATCAAACCAATATCATGCACGCGCACTGCGGCACGATCAGCTACAGCGCCGGTGATGGCAATCTTGAACTTACGCGGCAAGAATGCGAACTCCGGATGTACGGTTGCCCATTGACGTACCAATTCGCACCACGGACGCGGATCTTCAAGTTCATCTTTGGCGACGCCTGCCAAATGATCCGAGGTGACATTACGGATGCAATTGCCGCTGGTTTGAATGGCGTGCATTTCAACGCTTGCGAGTAACTCCAGAATGTCGGGCACTTTTGCCAGTTCTGGCCAGTTGTACTGAATATTTTGTCGCGTGGTGAAATGCCCAAAACCTTTGTCATATTCACGAGCAATGCGCGCGAAGACTCGTAATTGCGCGCTGGATAACAGGCCATAAGGAATGGAAATCCGCAGCATCGGCGCAAAACGCTGAATATAAAGACCATTGCGCAGACGCAATGCACGGAAGTCATCTTCGTGCAGTTGGCCATTCAAAAAGCGTTGCGTTTGATCGCGAAATTGCGCCACTCGCTCGTTGACAAGCTATTTGTCGATTGGGTCGTACTGGTACATGTTCCAACTTTAACGGGGATCGTGAATGCCTGCCAGAAACTTTGGCTATAAGTAGATGAAATGAGCAGATGAGGCAAAGGATGCAAGGTACATGGCAAGTTGAACTCCCACTACCTATTTATGGTCAGTATTACGCGTGTGCTCATGTGGTGGTGGTTGAACGGCAAATTTGGGCAAGTTTTCATTTATGCATGCCCAGCTTGGTGCTTGCGACGCCCAGATGGTCGCGACTGGTTTTGCAATTGACGATACATCCAACGTACCTGCACGAACAAAGATCAGATGCGGGCGCGCTTCCGCTTCGCTGAACATCGGTGTGCCACAAGTAGGGCAAAAGCGTCGATGCATGGTATTGCCGCTGTCTGCAACACTTGCGTAATCACGCAATTCTCCAGTGACGGTGATAGCGTCACGGGGAAAGCATACGTTCACAGTGGCGTTGCCCGCTGCCAAGTATTGACAAAGTCGACACCAACATAGACGTGTGATGATGGGTTCGGCAGTGACGGTGTATTTCACTGCCCCACATAAACACCCACCGGTAATGGATAGGGGCACGGTTTGTTACTTTGCGGTTGGCGGTGGTGGCTGCCGTTCGAACTTAGGTATATCTTCATTCATGCAAGCCCAGTTGGGAGCGGACGACACCCAGATATTAGCGACGGGTTTAAATAAGGATGAATCATCAAAGGTGCCCGCTCTTACGGTCATAAAACCAGGTTTTGCAGCAATTTCACCAAACACCTGCGAACCGCACGCGGCACAAAATTTCATATCCACCACATTGCCGCTGTCTGCAGATCTGCTAAAAGTAGCCAGTGTGCCTGTCAGCGTGACTGCATCGCGTCGGAACAAAGCATTGGGTGAACCATTTCCTGCAAAGCGTCGGCAATCTCTGCACCAGCAAACGCGCATGGTGAGTGGTTCTGCCGAAATTTCATAACGCACTGCACCGCACAAACAACCACCTGTAATAGTCGTCATCATCTCCACCTATGAATTGTTGAGTGAATCATCATTGATCATCAAAATCGTTGGCTTCTCTTGCCCGAGACTTTCTTGGGTCTGAATAGCCTCATGTTTGAAGCTGCGTATTCAAACAGTAAATATTACGGATATCAATAAAAGGATTGCTTCATCAAGACGCGGTTACTTAGCATGCTAGGGAATACATAAGCTGACGATTAATGCAGTCATTCTTCATGTGATTGGATGTGGAACGATACTCTAAGCGGCGCTGATGGTTTTGTAACGTTGAATAATCGTTGTTGAACGAAGCCTTAATTCCTCAAGCCAGTTAACAAGACTGAGCAACTGGCATATCATCTATTTAATGAGCAGTGAACCAGAACCGACCAAATCAAATTCGACATCAGTTCCTGACATTGGGCAGCTGATTCAAGCGCGCGCGCTTATAAATTTAGAACGTGCCAACGCAAAGCCCTATCGTTCACCTCGACGTATTGTGCTGACTGTGCTTGCAGTGTTAATCACCATGACTTTGTTTCTGATGTTCATAAATGCCGGTGTAAAAGTCACTCATCGCATCATAGATATCTGGACGCCGGTGATTTTTGATACCAAAAAGCCGGCCGCTGAATCACAGAAGCCAACGGCTGATCCAAATACTAATCCGAATGCGGCCTATATGATTTCGGTGGTACCATCGACTTCTTCTTCATCGTCTTCAAGCAGTCGAAACACCAAATAATTCTCACTTGGTTTCCGCTGATCTTATTGTCGGAAAAACTGACGCCACTCACGGCCGACAATCAATCGAGCGCCGCGACCATAAGTCCAGTATGACCATGCCCATTGCACCAGTACCAAGATGCGATTGCGAAAACCCGTCAAGCGATAAATGTGTAACAACAACCAGAACCACCACGCAAGATGACCTGAAAGTTTAAGGATGCGTGATTCGTACAATGCACGGCTACGACCAATGGTGGCAAGATGTCCCCAATCACGATAACGAAATATCGTACGCGGTTTTTTGCGCAAGTCGTTAAGAATGATACGTGCCGCGTAAATGCCTTGTTGCATGGCGACGTCCGCAGTGCCAGGTAAGGGTGTATTTGTAGTGGGATTCACGCAACGAGCCAGATCGCCCAAAACAAAAACATTTGGATAACCTTGTAGTGTGAGCTCGGCGGTTACGAATAC
>JAICKZ010000182.1 GCA_025927665.1 Steroidobacteraceae bacterium
AATGCGTGCCCGCGGTGCGCAAGTCACTGACGTGGTAGTGTTGGTGATTGCTGCCGATGATGGTGTGATGCCACAGACCATTGAGGCAATTAATCATGCGCGTGCTGCGGAAGTGCCATTGGTCGTTGCGATTACCAAAGTGGATAAGCCCGAAGCAGATCCAGAAAAAGTTCAGCAAGAATTAACACAACATGGCGTGATTCCCGAAAAGTGGGGTGGCAGTGATTTGTTTGTGAATGTGTCCGCACGCTCTGGTGTGGGTATTGATGAGTTGCTCGAGACCATTCTGTTGCAAGCAGAAATCCTTGAACTTAAAGCACCACGAGATGGATTTGCTGCCGGTGTGGTGATTGAGTCGTCTATTGAAAAAGGCCGTGGGCCCATGGCGACGGTGCTCGTCAAGCGTGGCATCTTGAAGCCTGGCGATCCTATTATTGCGGGTCAAGAATTTGGTCGCGTGCGCGCGTTATTCGATGAGACTGGTCGTCAAGTGCAGGAAGCAGGACCTTCGCTGCCAGTGGTGGTGTTGGGTCTGTCAGGCGCGCCGAATGCAGGGGACGAATTTTTGGTGTTGGAAAGTGAACGCAAGGTTCGTGAAGTTGCTTTGTATCGTCAAGGCAAGTACCGCGATACCAAACTTGCTAAAGCCGCTGGTGCCAACAAGCTGGAAGATATTTTCTCGCAAACTGGCGATGGCAAAACCAAAGTCGTGCCAATCATTATCAAGGCCGATGTACAAGGTAGTGCCGAAGCATTGCGTGATGCATTGACGCAACTCTCTACCGATGAAGTGATGGTGAAAGTGTTGACCAGCGGTGTGGGTGGCATCACCGAATCCGATGTCACGTTGGCGGCTGCATCCAATGCACGCATTATCGGCTTTAATGTGCGTGCCGATGGCGTTGCTCGAAGTAGCATCAAAGATGGCAATATCGATGTGCGTTACTACAGCATTATTTATGAAGCCATTGATGACGTGAAACAGTTGGCTTCTGGATTGCTGTCACCCGAAATCAAAGAAACCATTGTTGGCTTGGCAGAAGTCCGCGATGTATTCCGTTCCAGCAAATTTGGCACGGTTGCCGGATGCATCGTGATCGATGGCTACGTTCGTCGCAATAATCCAATTCGTGTTTTGCGCGACAACGTGGTTATCTTCGAAGGTGGTTTGGAATCACTGCGTCGCTTTAAAGATGACGTCAACGAAGTGCGTTCTGGTACCGAATGCGGCATCGCTGTAAAAAATTACAACGACGTGCAAGTGGGCGATCAGATTGAATGCTTCTCGCGTGTTGAAATCGCGCGTAGTGTTTAAGCATTGAATATTGGATCATTGAGAAGCTCGCGTGTCTAAATCCTTTCCTCGTCATCGCCGTGTTGCTGAACAAATTCAACGTTCACTCGGCGATCTGATTCGCCGTGAACTTCGCGATCCACGATTGGGTTCAGTCACCATTGTTGATGTGCAAGTCAGCAATGACTTGTCGCATGCGAAAGTGTTTTATTCCATTCTGGGTGGCGATAAAAAGCCCGAGCTGACGCGCGAAATTCTTGAAGAAGGTGCACGCCTTTTACGTGGACCATTGGGACGTACATTGCAATTGCGCCACGCACCGCAAATCACCTTTGTTGCGGATGAACTGATTGAATATGCCACCAGCTTAAGTGCCAAGATCAGCGAAGTAGTTAAGAGCGATGAGCAACGTCATGTTGATGATGGCCCAGTCGATTCCGAGTCTTCCAGTTCCAGCTAGCTTGACGCAATCAAATCTCAAGCCTAAACGTTTTGATCGTGCCGTCGATGGCATTTTGCTATTGGACAAACCTCAAGGCATATCATCCAACGCGGCGTTGCAGACTGTTCGCATATTGCTACGTGCATTAAAGGCGGGCCATGCAGGCAGTCTTGATCCATTGGCAACCGGCATGTTGCCACTTTGCTTTGGTCAGGCAACCAAAGTCTGTAATTACTTGTTGGATTCACGTAAAACTTATCGCGTTATCGCAAAGCTTGGTATCAAAACAGATTCCGCTGATGCAGATGGTGCCGTGATTGAACAGCAATCGATTCCGCTTTTTGATGAAACGAAGCTTCACCAAGTGTTGAATTCATTTCTCGGTGTGCAACAACAGGTGCCACCGATGTATTCGGCACTCAAGCATCAAGGTAAACGTTTGTATGAACTCGCGCGTGCGGGTGAAACAATTGAGCGTGCACCGCGTGAGATTGTTATTGAGCATGTTCAACTGTTATCGCATTCATCGGATAGCATAGAGTTTCAAGTACGTTGCTCCAAAGGAACTTATATCCGTTCCTTGGTTGAAGACGTGGCCGCACGCCTTGGCACCGTCGCGCACGTCACTCAATTGCGGCGTACTCAGGTAGATCCTTTTGTTGAGCAGCAAATGATCGCGTTGCAATCAATGGAGCAACTTGCACAACAAGGGTTTGAAGCCGTAAATGCAGTTTTATTGCCGCCTGATTCGGCGTTACAAAGCATGCCTGAGTTGCTATTGGATCAAGCGCAAACCGAACATCTGATGCATGGACGTTCTTTGGTCGGTGTCGGCGGGCCAGCGGGACTGACACGCGTCTACGATGTGAATCGACGCTTTTTGGGACTGGTGAAGATTGATAGTTTGGGTAAAGCATTGCCAGAAAGGCTATTTTGCTGAAATTACCGCTTGGCAATAGCCGCAATTCAAAAACCTGAGTTTTCTGCGCGCAAGCAGCCAGCTTTTATTATATCTCTCGATTTCGTCTGAGGGATTTCGCTTGAGATTGATGGGCTCGCAGCATAGAATGCGCGCCCTGTTTTAAGGTCATTGCAGGGTCAGCCCTGTTGGGCATTTTGCCCCTTAAGGTTAATAGAGGTTTCGCATGTCATTGTCGACTGAGCAAAAATCCAGCGTGGTAGGCGACTATCGTCGTACTCCAGCTGATACCGGTTCTCCTGAAGTTCAAATTGCTTTGCTGTCCACCCGTATCACTGGTTTAGGTGAACACTTTGCAGCAAACAAAAACGATCATGCTTCACGCCGTGGATTGCTCAAGATGGTTAACCAACGTCGTAAGTTACTCGATTATCTGAAAAGTCGTGCACCTGAGCGTTATCAGGACGTCATTACCCGATTGGGGTTACGGCGTTAAGCCAACTGAATTTTACGGGCTGCCTCTTACGAAAAGTGGCAGCCCGTTTCGCATTTGTAGTCAGAATTTCACAATCAGACTTTCAAGTTTCTTTTTTAAATTTTTATCAATCTGCTAAAGCGGTGGGAAATATATCGTGAGTGTATTCAAACAAAGTTTTCAATATGGCAGTCATTCAGTAACCCTGGAGACTGGCGAGATGGCGCGTCAGGCAGATGGTGCAGTGGTTGTGACCATGGGCGAAACCGTGGTGCTGGTCACTGCAGTGGCACGTAAGGAAGCAGACCCCGGCAAGGATTTTTTTCCTTTGACCGTTAATTACATGGAAAAAACCTATGCTGCCGGTCGTATTCCTGGTGGTTTCTTCAAGCGCGAAGGCCGTCCCTCTGAAAAAGAAACTTTGACCTCACGTTTAATTGATCGTCCCTTACGTCCTTTGTTTCCTGAACATTTTTACAACGAAGTACAAGTGGTTGCGACTGTACTATCCATCAACAAGGATATTGATGCTGATATCCCTTCCATGCTCGGTGCGTCTGCAGCACTGGCCTTGGCCGGTATGCCGTTTCAAGGTCCGATTGGTGCCGCGAAAGTGGGCTACAAAGAGGGTCAGTACATTCTTAATCCCACCAAGAGCCAGCTTAAAGATTCACAATTGGATTTAGTTGTTGCAGGTACAGCGCAAGCAGTGTTGATGGTGGAATCTGAAGCCAATTGTTTGTCTGAAGAAGTGATGCTGGGTGCAGTTGTGTTTGGCCATGATCAAATGCAAGTCGCCATCAATGCTATTAACGCATTGAAAGCACAGGCTGGAAAACCAGCATGGAATTGGCAAGCTCCTGCAGCCAACACGGCGCTTGAATCTGCCGTCGCACAACATGCACGCGCTGGGTTGGATGCGGCTTATCAGATTACTGAAAAACAATCGCGCTATGCACGCGTTGGCGAAGTAAAGAAGACAACAGTTGAAGCATTATCAAGTGGTGATGCGCCGCAGTTCGCGGCCGGTGACGTCAGCAAAGAACTGGGTAATTTGGAATATCGTCTGGTACGTGAACGTATTTTGTCCGGTGCGCCACGTATTGATGGTCGCGATACCAAAACTGTTCGACCTATCACTATTCGTACCGGCGTATTGCCACGCACTCACGGCTCTGCATTGTTCACTCGTGGTGAAACGCAGGCGTTGGTTGTGACCACGCTAGGCACCGGTAAGGATGCACAGCTCATTGACGCATTGGAAGGCGAGCGCAAAGAACCTTTCATGTTGCACTACAATTTCCCTCCATTTAGTGTGGGTGAGACCGGCATGGTCGGTTCGCCGAAGCGTCGCGAAATTGGTCACGGCAATTTGGCACGTCGTGGTATCAGTGCCGTGTTGCCCGATATGACTACGTTTCCTTATGTTATTCGTATCGTGTCAGAAATTTTTGAATCCAATGGTTCCAGTTCCATGGCGTCGGTCTGCGGCAGCAGCTTGGCGTTGATGGATGCAGGTGTGCCGATCAAAGCACCTGTCGCCGGCGTGGCGATGGGCTTGGTGAAAGAAGGCGATCGCTTCTCGGTACTTACCGATATCTTGGGTGATGAAGATCATCTTGGCGATATGGATTTCAAAGTGGCTGGTACCGCTGATGGCATCACTGCACTGCAAATGGACATCAAGATCAATGGCATTACCAAGGAAATCATGCAAGCTGCATTAGGGCAGGCTAAGGTGGGTCGCTTGCATATTCTTGGCGAGATGAACAAGGTCATGAGCACCGCACGTGCCACCATGTCTGAATGGGCGCCATCTATTATCACAATCAAGATTGATCCTGAAAAGATTCGTGAAGTGATTGGCAAGGGTGGTGCGGTGATTCGTGCCATCACCGAAGAAACCGGTACCAGCATTGATATCGATAACGATGGTACGGTCAAGATTGCCTCAGTGGACGGTATGGCTGGACGCGAAGCACAACGTCGTATCGAATTGATCACAGCGGATGTTGAAGTGGGCCGAGTCTATGAAGGCAAGGTGGTACGCTTGATGGACTTCGGTGCCTTCGTGACCATTCTTCCTGGTAAAGATGGCCTGGTGCATATCTCGCAAATTTGCGAAGAGCGTGTCGAACGCGTCAGCGACAAGTTGAAAGAAGGAGACGTAGTACGTGTCAAAGTACTCGAAGTCGATCGTCAAGGTCGCGTACGCTTGAGCATGCGTGATGTAGGCGAATAATTGAGGCAATTAATTCAGATAATTAACTTGTTCGATAGATGATTGAAACGCCGCACAACGAAAGTTATGCGGCGTTTTTGTTATAGTTCAAACTCTTCGAGTCGTCGTTAACATCATGCCAATTCGTATTTTGCCAGAACAACTCATTCACCAAATCGCCGCTGGCGAGGTGGTGGAGCGGCCAGCATCGGTGATCAAGGAACTGGTGGAAAACAGTTTGGATGCCGACGCAACACAGATTGAAGTGGAGGTGGAAGAAGGCGGAATCAAGTTGTGTCGCGTGCGTGACAATGGTTGTGGCATTCCAGAAAATGAATTGGTATTGGCGATAACGCGTCATGCGACGAGCAAGATCGCGAGCATTGATGATCTTGAACGAGTTGCAACATTGGGATTTCGCGGTGAAGCATTGCCGAGCATGGCATCGGTTTCGCAGATGCGTGTTGTTTCACGCGTTACGGGTAGCGACAAGGCTTACGCTGTTAATGCAATGGATGGTTCGATATCTAAACCGGTGCCGGCTGCTGCATCTGTGGGAACCACTATTGAGGTCCGCGAATTATTTTTTAATGTGCCGGCACGCCGAAAATTTTTGCGCGCAGAACGAACTGAACTTCAACAGTTGACGCGGCAATTGGAACGACTTGCTTTGTCGCGTTTTGATGTGGGCTTTGCGCTCAAGTCAAATGGTCGCGTGGTGTTCAACTATCCGATTGCAACTACCGAGTCACAACAAACGCAACGCATTGGGATGATCATGGGCGACGACTTCATGTCGCATGCATTGCATTTTGAACATGCGGCTGCAGCGATGTCATTACGTGGCTGGATTTGTTTACCGACGTTTGCACGTGCCCAATCCGATTTGCAATATTGGTATCTCAACGGTCGCGTGATGCGTGATCGTGTACTGAACAATGCAGTGCGTTTGGGATATCAAGATGTATTGTTTGGCGGACGGCATCCGGCTTATCTGCTATTTCTTAAACTCGATCCTGTGTTGGTGGATGTCAATGCCCATCCCGCAAAATTGGAAGTTCGTTTTCGAGATGGACGTCAGGTTCACGATTTTGTTCATCGCACGATTGAAGAAGTGTTGCGTGACACGCATGCAGGTTCAACAGTATCGCATCAAGCACCAACGAATACATCGACATTGTTGTCGAACGGTGATCGAGATGCTGTGACCACTACAATACCCATGTGGCCGGCACAAAGTGCTACGCAATCGTATACGTCGCAATGGAATTCTGCAGTACGCGATCACGCCGGTTATAATTATAATTCG
>JAICKZ010000120.1 GCA_025927665.1 Steroidobacteraceae bacterium
ATCACTGTTTCGGCAAACGCTGCCGCTGGATCGCTGGATGAACCAACTTCATTCACGATACCCTGTGATGCAGGCACCACTGGGTTTAACTTCACTGCTTTCCTAACCAGGCCTGCTGCACCCACTTCACTTACGGGCGGTGCACTTACTGTGACGGTGCAATCGCCGAATGGAATTCTTACTACCTTTAGAGTGCCAATTAATTAGTTTGTTAATTAAACCGAGGCAACGGAAGGATTGTAAGATTAAGAACCTATGACAACCTATTCACACGGTCATATGTAACGTTCTCGCACTTCAATATAATAAGTTTGATGGAACGCTCGATAAAAGCATTCAGCATCGGTGGTTGAATGAAAGTGAGTTCAATGCCGTGTTGGATTGACCGCTGCTGATGTGCATGAACAGCTCCAATTTCAATGGAACGGCGACGAGAGTGCTGCAACTTAGATAAGCCACGTCGGCAAGTGAAATTTCATGGCTTTTTTGGGCAAAAAGCTTATTCTCCCAAAGATCAAACAATTAGATTAAATTTACTATGAAGAAATCACTGATGTCTTTAATTACGGGTGTGATGTTGTCCATTATGAGCAGTGACTATGTCTTGGCCGAAGAACAAGATGCTCTGAAAGAC
Source organism: Steroidobacteraceae bacterium (assembly GCA_025927665.1). Taxonomy (GTDB): domain Bacteria; phylum Pseudomonadota; class Gammaproteobacteria; order Steroidobacterales; family Steroidobacteraceae; genus CAILZL01. The sequence goes on from JAICKZ010000120.1 coordinate 635, forward strand.
GTATATCGCGATGCATTCAAGGTTGGTGTGGCGATTAATGAAGATATTTCATCGGGGAACGATAAAACTTGGTCGCCGATCTTGTTCAAGCATTTCAATGCCATTACCGCCGAGAATGTAATGAAGGCTGAAACCGTCAACCCTAAACGAGGCGTTTATAATTTCCAGCCAGCTGATGATTTTGTTGCGTTCGGTCAACAGAACCATATGTTTATCGTTGGGCATACATTGATTTGGCACAATCAAACACCTAACTGGTTTTTTACGGATAAAAAAGGGAATGCCAATACATCGGAACAACAAATCGAACGTATGCGACAGCATATTGCAGCGGTTGTTAGTCGGTATAAAGGTAAGGTGAATGCATGGGATGTGGTCAATGAAGTGATCGGTGATGATGGTAATTATCGACCAACTGCTTGGGTCAAGGGCGTCGGTGACGGTGATACGCTAGTGAAAATGGCATTCAAGTTTGCACATCAATATGCACCCGATGCTGAGCTCTACTACAACGATTTCAATACCTGGCGCCCCGCTAAACGCGATGGAATCGTGCGCATGGTGAAAATGCTGCAAGCTGCAGGAATCCGCATTGACGGCATCGGTATGCAAGGGCACTGGGGATTGAACTATCCAAAAAAGGAATATATTGAAGCTGCAATTGATGCGTACGCAGCGTTGGGTGTAAAAGTTATGATCACTGAGCTGGATATTGATGTGTTGCCGCTTACACGCGAAGGTCAAGTCATTGGTACGGTGATGAGCCATCCACAATTTCAAGCAGAGGAATTCAAAGAATATCTTGATCCTTATCGGCAAGGATTGCCGGTAGATGTTCAAACCATGCTTACGCAACGTTATCGGGAATTATTTGAGATCTTTTATCAAAAGCGCGACAAAATTGATCGTGTAACGATGTGGGGAATTCAGGATGGCATGTCATGGAAAAATAATTATCCCATTCCTGGCAGAACCAACTATCCGTTGCTTTGGAATCGTGATGGGTCGGCAAAGCCAGCGTTAGAAGAGATACTTAAAATTCCAAGTCATTGAGTGAAATTTGTTAGGCACACAACTTTATACCGATTTCGACTGACTTGAATATCGCGAGCTTTGATGAAAAAGATAATTCTTAAACACCTGTCTGGCGCTGAAGTTGAAATTTACGACTATGGCGCACACTTGACACGCTGGCGCAGTGCACGTGGACACGAATGGATTTTCGTTTCAAAAGACGCCGTGTATCAACAAGGCAAAGCCATTCGAGGCGGTGTACCGATTATATTCCCGCAATTCAATACATTTGGTTCAGGTCCACGTCATGGCTTTGCACGTACCGCGACGTGGCGGATAGAAGAAGTTCAGCAGGATAAAGATACAACACGTTGCCATTTCACATTACAGAGCTCTGCAGCAACCTTGGCTGTATGGCCACATCAGTTTTCCGTGAGCTTTGAAGTTCAGTTGCAAGCAGATGCATTGCGCATGGCATTAAGTGTCAACAATATCGATACAAAACCATTGCAATTCACAGCAGCGTTGCATACTTACTTTTCTATAAATGATTTCCCTGCATGCACACTTCATAACCTGCAAGGCACGAGTTACTGGGATAACGGTAGTGAGTTTTCAGTCAGGCATGTGCTTAAAGAAAATCTATTGCATTTCGACGATGCCATTGATCGTATATTCTTCGATACGAAATCGGCACTTGAATTACACGATGGTGAATCGCACTTACGTATTGAACAACGTGGTTTTAACGATGTCGTCGTGTGGAACCCTGGTGCGATCGGTGCCAAAGCGTTAAATGATATGGCTGATGATGAATATCGTCACATGTTATGTGTGGAAGCAGCGCAAGTGGACAAGCCTGTGTTGCTAGCGCCGGGTGAGCAGTGGAGGGGAGAGCAGTATTTGCAAGAGCTGGTTGTCCTTTAATCAAGGCGATTGCTGAAGTAGGGTGGGTTAGCGGTTCTGCCGCGTAACCCACCATTTTCGTTTAATGACAGGATGGTATCCCTCATTACTTTTAAAAACAATGCACTCCGTGGATCGCGTTCGCGGAGTCAAAATTTCACTGTCCATAATATGATGATCAGTTAATGTTGGTGTATTGCATTATACGATGCAATGATATTCGTGGTTCGAAGTTCTGGTTCTAGGGAGAACTCAATCCCGATACGCATTAATCATCACAATACTGCCATCAGGCCGATAAGTCAGTTCAGTCATCTTTACCGAACGCAGATGAGTGACGCCTTTCGACAAAACGGAATCGTGATAAAACAAGTACCACTTATCTTGATACTGACAAATTGAATGATGCGATGTCCAACCTACTACGGGATTTAAAATTCTGCCGCGATAAACGAATGGACCATAAGGATTGTGACTTGTGGCATAACACAGAAAGTGTGTGTTGCCGGTGGAGTAAGAGAAATAATAAGTACCGTTGTACTTGTGCATCCATGATGCTTCAAAAAAGCGTCGACTGTAATCACTGGCGACGATTGGATTACCATCCTCATCCAGAATCACAATTTCTCGTGGAGTTTCAGCAAATTCTTTCATGTCATCTGCCAAACGTGCAACACGTGGTCCAAGCGCGGGCAGATAGTCGGCAGGTTCTGCATTCTTTGCATCGTATTTATGATTACGATATTTCTGTAACTGGCCGCCCCATAAACCGCCAAAGTACATATAGAACTTGCCATCCTCATCTTCGAATACCGCCGGGTCAATTGAATAGCTCGCTTTGATTGCATCAGGTTCAGGAACAAAAGGCCCGACAGGAGAATTACCAATCGCTACACCAATCTGGAAAATTCCATTGGCTCGCTTTGCTGGAAAATACAAATAGTACTTTCCATTTTTGCGTGCCGCATCAGGCGCCCACATCTGACGTTGTGCCCACTTCACATCCTTGATATGCAACGCCACACCATGATCAACGGCCTTGCTATTGGGATTGTCCATTGATAACACGTGATAGTCTTCCATCGCGAAGTGACTGCCATCGTCATCAAATGGAATGCCCGCATCAATATCGTGTGATGGGTAAATATAAATCTTGCCATCCCATACATGAGCAGAGGGATCAGCGGTGTAGATATGTTCCACTAGTGGTTGTGAAATGGCTCTGGACTTGAAGTCTTCGTGGTCAAAGTCGGACATGTTTATCTATCTCTCACAATACGGTTGACAATTATTTACCTACTGCCGCACGACGCGCTTTCAATTCTGTTTCAATTTGCGTTTCCATGGGCTTGTTGATTTTATATAGGAACAGCAAAGCACAAGCTACAAAGAATGGTATCGATGCGTAAATACTTACTGACATACGAATACCTTCGACAGTATCCGGTGCTTGCACGGCAAGATCGGCATTATAATGATAAAGTTTCAGAATGCCTGCAACTGACGAGCCACCAACAGTTAGACCCAATTTCAAGCCCATCAACATGGCGGAGAAAATAATAGCTGTGGCACGACGATTGTTTTTCCATTCGGAGTAATCAGCAACATCTGCGATCATGGCCCACAGTAATGGAATGGTGATTCCATAGAAGAAACCATGCAGTGTTTGTGAAATGAAGCATAGACCGATGGCATTATTGGGAAAAAATCTGAACGCAAATATAAACAGCGTCGAAATAAACAAAGCGATTGCAAAGGTATTGCGTTTGCCAAAGCGATCAGCCAATTTTTTGGAGAAGCCAATACCCACGATCATCATGAGAATGCCGCAACCATTAAACAGACCGAAAGCCGAAGTGGGCGCGTCATCAGGCCATTTGAATTCGGTCAAGCCAATGGCTTGTAAAGTTGAGTTTAATCCACCGATGAAATGGTTAAAGCCAATGTCATTCAAGAATGCAGAGAGTGCAGGTTCATTGAGATAATACTTGAAGAAGTAAATATAAGAACCGCCTTTAAGTGCGAGTGTAATGAACAACAGCACGGTCACAAGCAGCATGATAATCCAGGGTATGTTATTGATTAGGTCTCGGATGTCTTGGGCGACGCTGGTTGTTTCTTCGACAATGGGTAGTATCCGTTCTTTCGTAACTGCAAATGCGATCAAGAAAAACGCCACGCCGGTAATGGAAAACAGCATCATGGCGTTATGAAAGCCCTGAGCTTTGTCGCCGTGTCCCAATATCAACACTAACGGCAACAACAGTACTTGAATAACAAATTGCGCGAACATCACCGCCACAAAGCGGTATGACGATAGGCTATTGCGATCAGTCATGCTACCGGTCAAGACGCCGCTCAGTGCTGCATACGGCAAGTTGTTCGCTGCGTATACGGCGAGCAACAACAGGTAAGTAACGAAAGCATAAATTTCTTTTTGTTCTTCGCCTAGGTTGGGAGTACTGAACGCCAAGAGCGCAAATACACCGAATGGCACAGCAGTCCAGAGCAACCAGGGACGAAATTTTCCCCAGCGCGTCTTGGTGCGGTCGGCAATCAAACCCATAATAGGGGTGAACACAAAAGCGCCAATTAGACCTACTGTGCCCATAATGAATTGGGCACTGCCAGGGCTGATCCTGAATACATCGGTATAAAAAAACGCGAGAAAAGTAACGAGAGTTTGGAAGATCAAATTGGCAGCGAGATCACCCAAGCTATAACCAATTTTTTCGACTACTGACAGTTTGTCTGATGTTTGTATTGTGTTCATAGGCTTTTTGTTTTGACGTAAGAAATCAGTGATTCAAACGTCGTATCTGACCCCTCTGTATGTCCAACATATCGAACTTGATTTTACCCGTCGTCAAGAAAAGCAAATACCGGCGCATATAGCTTTTACTTTAACGCCCCACGATACTGCTTTATCGCCGCCAAATATACTACATGTGCTTACGGGAGATGTAATAAAACTCGAAGTTATCTTAACGGCGATGGATGAACGTTACAAAGAATCGATTCGATTATGCAGATGCTGTCCAGTTGCTAGCGGCCGCCTGTATTAATACACAGGTAATCACATTGGCTTTCTAACACCATAAGGTTATTCTTCGCGCGCCACTCGCGGACGTTGACGTCAGTACTGAGAAGGGCTATCAATCAACATTATTAATTATGAACACCGTCTGGGAAGATCATCGTTGGACTGGGCCGTCGCATTTACGGGGAACCAAACGTACTGATGTATGTGTGATTGGACTCGGCGGCTCAGGTTTAAGTGCTATCGACTCATTGCTTGATCACGGCATCAACGTTATTGGAATTGATGCATCACAGATTGCAAGTGGTGCGGCTGGTGCCAATGGAGGATTTCTCCTGGCTGGTACCGCGCGCTTTTATCATCAGATGATATCCACACTGGGTCATGAACGAGCGCGGCAACTTTATTTAATGACGCTGGATGAAATAGATCGTATGCAGATTGAAATGCCTGATTTGGTACGTCGTGTTGGTTCGTTACGTATCGCGATGAATGATGCAGAGCTTGCTGATTGCGAAGAACAATATGCAGTAATGCAGCGCGACGGATTACTCGTTGAGTATTATGATGACAGCGAAGGCAAAGGATTGTTGATTCCCACTGACGCGGTATTCAATCCACTGGCACGATGCCGTCGTCTTGCTGAGGATTGCATGCGACGCGGCGCACAGTTGTTCGAGTATTCTGCAGCAATCGATATCCATACCGGTTTAGTACACACGGAGCAAGGCATCATTATATGCAAACATATTGTCGCGGCAATCGATGGCAAGTTGGATTTGCTATTTCCAGCGCTCAATCAACGCGTTCGTACTGCACGATTACAAATGCTTTCAACTGTGCCAACTACCGAAGTGCATATTGAACGTGCTGTTTATGCGCGTTGGGGTTATGAATATTGGCAACAACTATTAGATGGTCGTGTGGCATTGGGAGGCTTTCGCGATCATGCGATGGAGCTGGAGTGGACACATTCAACCGAAACCACCGATTTAATTCAAAATAAACTGACAACATTTCTGCGTGAACATCTTAAGGTTCATGCGACAATTGAACATCGCTGGGCCGCAAGTGTTGGCTATACAACAAGTGGCTTACCAATTATCGAAGAGGTCATGCCTAATGTATGGGCAATGGGTGGCTATAACGGCACGGGCAATGTTATAGGCGCGCTCTGCGGTTGTGGTGTCGCTGAGTTGATTGCTGGGAAGATCGCACCAATTATTTCCTTGCTTCGCACACTGACATAATCGTTATCGATTGGCTTTCATTACCAAGACGTTTATATTGCGTCCCGTTGCATTCAATTAAACTATTGCAAAATTACAATGAATAAATTCAGTGAGCTCAATGTGCAAATCGGCAAGTATCGCTGGACGATATGTACATTGGTCTTTTTTGCTACCTCGGTTAACTACTTGGATCGCAATGTACTGGGGTTGTTGAAACAGACGCTTTCCGATGCAGGCGTGTTTGGCGTAAATAAGGCAAATCAAGAGTTAAATTATTCAACGGTTGTCATCTGTTTTCAGTTTGCATATGCGTTAGGCATGCTTGCTGCAGGTCGTGTGATTGATTGGGTGGGCACAAAGGCAGGTTACGCATACTCATTGATTGGTTGGAGCTTGGCGGCAATTGGACATGCCTTCGGTCATCATACTTGGAGCTTTGGTTTTTGGCGTGCAATATTGGGCATCACCGAGTCGGGTAACTTTCCGGCGGCCAATAAAACTATTACCGAATGGTTTCCAAAAAAGGAACGTGCATTCGCAACCGGTTTATATAACTCCGGTGCGAATGTTGGTGCGATTGTAGCGCCGCTGTGTGTGCCTTACATCGCACAAGCTTGGGGTTGGGAATGGGCATTTATTTTAACCGGTGCAATAGGCTTGTTATGGCTCGTATTTTGGTATCTGTTTTATGCTTCACCTGTTGCAAAATTACAGACCGGTCATCTTAAGCAAGCAGAGTATGATTACATTCATAGTGATGTGGATGAACAAGTGACACCCATCGCTACAGTATCGTGGTTACGTCTGCTGACGTTTCGCCAGACATGGGCATTTACAGTGGGAAAATTTTTGACCGATCCCATCTGGTGGTTTTATCTTTTCTGGTTGCCCGCATTTTTGACGGGTGAGAATGCGCGTAAAGCCAGTGAGTACATAGCACTTAATCCCAGTTTTTCTGGCGGTATGGATCAAGTGCCTGGCGTAATTAGCTGGCCATTTGCAGTTGCAGTTGTTTATACGGTTGCCACGGTTGGCTCCGTATTTGGTGGATGGTTGCCCAAGAAATTGATGAACAGTGGTATGGATGCTAACAAGGCACGCAAACTTGCAATGTTCATTTTCGCATTGTTTCCATTGTGTGTATTGCTAGCATCGCGACTGGGTGTAATCAACACATGGTTCGCCGTTGCAACGATTGCAATTGCGTGCGCAGCTCATCAAGCATGGTCAGCAAATATATTTACGACGGTCTCGGACATGTTCCCAAAATCTGCTATTGCATCAGTGACAGGTATTGGTGGAATGGGTGGAGCGATAGGTGGTATTTTTATTTCGCGTGCAGCGGGCTTGTTGCTGAAGCATTTCACCGAGCAAGGTAAGACTGAATTAGGTTATGGAATTCTTTTTATCATCTGTGGTTCTGCATATTTGGTTGCTTGGATAGCTATGCATTTGCTTGTACCTAAGTTCAAGCAGATCAGTTGAATGGTGTGCAGCCATCAATAAGCGTCAATTGCTAATTAAATTGGCAAGACAGAAGGCATTCCTCCTCCACTAGTAGACGGCGATGATTGCGGCAATAATGTTTTAGACGAAGGACCGATGGACTTCTCTACTTCCGTACATTTGGGTTTTTCTTGAGCACGACATGTATAGTGAGCTTTCACATATTCGCCATAGCCATCAGTCGGTGTACCAAGGTCATCTTTGATTAGTATATAGTCTTGAGTTGCTGCTACGAATGTCCATCCAAGATAAGAAATACCCATGGCATCAAGTCGGGGTAACAATGCAGAGGCAAAGGGTGCTCCAATCGTTCCCGATGCATTTCGATCCGCAAACTCAGTGACGATGACCGGATAGTTTGCTGAAATAATGGCTGCTGCATAGCTATATGCGCGATCATCACACCAAATGCCAGGATAACTGTAGCACTTGTCACCCCAGGTGGAACCAGTTGAGGGGAAGGCATGCCATGCGGCTGCCAATTGATTGAGAGGATCGGAAGGCTTATAAGTCAACCATGAGTCCAGGTTCGATGATCGAGCTAATCCACCCGCAAGAACGACATTAGTCGCACCGGTACTACGCACAGCATCTACTAATTGCTGTATACCTGCCGATTGCCAGTTATGATTTTTAATAGTAGGCCATAATGGTAAATAGGAATTTACTAAAGTACCATCTCGAAAAGCCTGCCATGCACTAATTTCATTACCCGAGAAGTGGCGCCATTGATCAATATAAGGATTGTTGAATAGTTCGAAAATTACGTTTGGATAGTCTTTGTAGTCTGTTGCGACGGCTTTCCAAAAATCAATTGCATGACTAATGTCTGGAAGAGGGTTAAAGTCAGTGGGACACTGTGTAGTAACA
>JAICKZ010000310.1 GCA_025927665.1 Steroidobacteraceae bacterium
ACTAGGACGCACAATGGTTTTGAAGGCCACATATTTTGCTTTGGATGTGGGCTTAAAACGCATCAATAAATCTTTTAGTGGAAAGCCCACCCAAGGGATCACCATTGACCATGCTTCTACGCAACGAAACCGGTAAATGCGTTCTTCGAGTGGGTGTGGCTTGAGAATATCTTCAAGTGTGAAGGTACCCTTGACTTCAGCTTCGCCACCTACTTTGATGCTCCATGGTGTGGGTTTAAAGTGACCAGAATTGGCAGCGGGATCGGATTTGTCTGTACCAAATTCATAGTAGTTGTTGTAGGTTGTAATGTCTTCAAAGCTATTCGGCTTATCAGTTGTACTGAATTTACCATTGGCAGTGTATTTCAATTTTTCTGCTGCCAACGCTTGCGATGTTTGCAAACCCGTTGCGATCAATAAGCCCGCCGATACAGCGGCTTGTAACAATTCACGACGATTAAGATAGGTCGCCTGCGGTGTAATTTCTGAGGGCAAAATGTGGGAGTGATCTGTAGGGCGAGAAGAGCGGATATACATGACAGGTCCTCGGCTTAGCGACGATAGGGTTATATACACATTCGCGTCATGACCGTAAATAGTTACAGCGAAGATGTCTGAAAATACTTTGCGACGCTTGAGTTGTGACTCACATCTAATCAATGAAGGCCGTTAAATTTCTGCATCGCAGCGCATGGTGTTAAACTGCCGGTCTTCTTATCTTCTATTGTCACAAGCCGCAATCCGCATGCCTCGTCAAGAAATTCATTTTCCTCTCAAAGATGCCGCACTGCGCGACGATGTACATATGTTGGGCGCATTAGTCGGTGAAGTACTACGAGAACAAGGTGGCGAGGCGCTATTCGCTGCAGTCGAAGGTGATCGTCAGGCGGCACTAGCACGACGTGGTGGCGATCCAGATGCAGCCGCACAGTTGACCCTACGTACCCGCGGTCGATCGAGCAGCGAAGCACGTGACTTGGTCAGGGCATTCTCTACGTGGTTTCAAATGGTTAACATGGCGGAAAAAGTGCATCGCATTCGCCGCCGTCGCCAATACCTGAGTGATTCAAATACACCGCAGCCCGGTGGCATTGTCGATGCACTGCAAAAGCTTCATGCGCAGGGTTTGCAACTTGAGGATGTGCGACGCTTGATGCAAGAGATCTGGATCGAGCCTGTGCTGACTGCGCATCCAACCGAATCTACACGTCGCACCATACTGCGCAAACAACAGGTGGTTGCGGAGTTATTGCTGAGTCGACTGGACATGCCTGCCAACTCTAACGAAGGTCGCACCAACCTGGAAAAAATTCGTGCAGAAATTACCACCGGATGGCAGACCGCGGACAACTCGCGCGAACGATTGACGACGGCTGATGAACGCGAACATGTATTGTTTTTTGTAGTGGAAGTCATCTACAAAGTTATTCCCTTCTTTTACGAAGAAATCGAAAACGCACTGGAAAAAATCTATGGCGCGGCAGCGCGTGATTTTGAAATCCCTGAGCTTATTCGCTTTGGTTCATGGGTGGGTGGTGATATGGATGCCAACCCAGAGCTGAATGCGAAAACTATTCGTGAAACGGTTGCGCGTCATCAACAGCTGATCATCAATAGTTATTATCTGGAATGCCAACAGTTACAAGAGTTGCTATCACAGAGCGCCAGCCGCATCAGCATCACGGCAGAGTTGCATGCACGCATTGAGCAATATTCAGTGTTGTTATCCAACCATCATACCGTCGCACCGGCACGGCAAGACTTTATGCCTTACCGCGTGTTTCTCGGCCAGATCATGAGCAGACTGCGCGCCACTTATGATGCACGTCAAAATTACTACGAAAATGCTTCTGAACTGCTTCACGATATACAACTGATTGTTAACAGCCTAAGACAAAACAAAGGACAGCACGCTGGATTATTTCATGTGCGACGTTTACTGCGTCGTATCCGCAGTTTTGGGTTTCATCTGGTAACACTGGATATTCGCCAACATGCAGAGGTACATCGCAACGTGATTGCGCAAGGATTGAATGATGAGCAATGGTTGCAACGCGATTCACTTGAACGTACACAACGCTTGTGTGCAGCAATTGCGAAAGATGAAAGCGTGACGACTGTGCTCGATCCCAGTGGCAAACGCGCGACTTGGGTATTTGAAACCATTGCCCATTGTCGACATCGTAATGGACCCGATGCTATTGGGCCGTTTGTGGTGAGTGGTACGCAAGGTGCGGACGATGTGTTATCCGTATTATTGTTGGCGCGTTGGGCCGATACCGTTGATCGACGGACAGGTGACGTTGCGGTGGATGTCGCGCCATTGTTTGAGACCGTGGCGGAACTTGAGTCTTGCGGCGAAGTGATGACTGCATTATTCAATGCCAAAGTATATCAACGGCACTTGATTGGTCGGCGCAATCATCAGTTCGTTATGTTGGGTTATTCGGCCAGTAACAAAGAAAGTGGTGTGATGAGTTCGCAGTGGTTATTGCGTCGTGCGCAGGAGGCGTTGGTAAAAGTCGCGCAGGAAGCGAAAGTTGATCTCACCATTTTTCATGGACGTGGCAGTACGTCGATTCGCAATGCAGGCATGGTAGAAACATTAACTCGCAGTGTACCCGAAGGTGCAGTGCGCAGCCGCGTGCGTTTGACTGAACAGGGCGAGTTGATCAATGACAAATACAGTTTGCGACCGATTGCATTGCGAGTGTTTGAACAAGCTTTCAATGCGCTGACCATGTCGCATGCGGGTGTGCGCGCACCCGAACGAGTGAAGCCAGAATGGCGACAAGCCATGGATGTAATGACGGAGGCGGGTGGTCAGGCTTATCGAACATTGGTTTATGATCATGATGGGTTTTATCAATTTTTTCGTACCGTCACGCCGGTGGATGTAATTGAAGGTATGCAGATTGGTTCGCATGGAAGTCACAGGCCTGCACCGACAAGTATTGCAACGACACGTGCCATTCCTTGGGGATATGCCTGGGCCCAAACTCGTTATATGCTGCCGAGTTGGTTTGGTGCCGGCACCGCCTTGCACATTGCATCTACACAAGTGGGTGACGAAGTATTATCGGCCATGTATGGAAATTGGTTCTTCTTCCAAACCTTGATTGATCAGATCGAAATGGGATTGGCGCGTGCTGATGTTGAAATTGCCCAATACTATGACTCATTAACAGGATCAGAATATGGCGATATCAAAAAGATTATTCGTGACGAATTCGCGCTGGCGAAGGAGCATGTATTGCGCTTGAAGGGCTGTGCTTTCTTGCTGGATGCCGAACCCACGATGCAGCGTGCGATCCGTTTACGAAATCCTAA
>JAICKZ010000108.1 GCA_025927665.1 Steroidobacteraceae bacterium
ACTACCTCTTCCGTTGATTAACGACGCCACTTACTCACGTAGCCGAGTAATCCTTGCACCGCAGGATCAACTTTTGCACTTTGTGGATTTTCAACCGCAGGAGCAAGTTTCTCCGCCATTTTCTTACCCAGTTCGACGCCCCATTGATCAAAGGCATTAATGTCCCAGATCACACTCTGCACAAACACCTTGTGTTCATACAATGCGATCAACTTGCCTAAGGTCTTAGGTCCAAGACGTGCAAACAATATCAACGAGCTGGGTCTATTACCGGGATGAATTTTATGCGGCGTCAATTTTTTGATTGTGGCATCGTCCATGCCACGCACATGCAGTTCTGCATGCACATCTGCTTCGTTATATCCAAGCGCAAAGGCCTGTGCCTGCGCAAAACAATTTGCCAAGGCGAGATTTTGTTGTCCTTGAAATTCACTGGAAGCATTCACGGGCGCAATGAAATCCAACGCAACTCGTGCCGTACCTTGATGTAACAATTGAAAAAACGAGTGTTGTGCATTTGAGCCAGGTTCACCCCAAAGCACTGCACCGCTCTCATACTCCAACGGAGTGCCATCAATAGTCACACGCTTGCCATTACTTTCCATTTCAAGTTGTTGCAAGTATGCGGGCAATCGATGTAAGCGTTGATCGTATGGCAATACTGCCAATGAATCCATGTTTAAAAAATTATGGTTCCAAATGCCTAACATGCCCATCAACACTGGCAAATTGCTATCGAAAGGTGCAGTACGAAAATGTTCATCCATTGCGTGAGCACCTTCCAATAGAAAATTAAAGTTATCCATACCCACCGCTAACGCAATCGACAACCCAACTGCCGACCACATGGAATAGCGACCGCCCACCCAATCCCACATAGTGAAACGATTTTGTGGCGTAATTAAAAACTCATCCATTGCTTTATGATTGGTGGACACAGCGGCAAAGTGTTTTGCAACTGCACCGTCACCTAGACGATCCACAACCCATTGCCGCGCCAGTCGCGCATTGCTCAAGGTTTCAATCGTCGTAAAGGTCTTTGAACACACAATAAACAAAGTGCGTTCTGCATCCACTTTTTCCAGTACATCAGCCAGCTGTGATCCATCAATATTTGAAACACAACGCAATGTAATGTTGTGATTACGAAAACGCGCCAACGCTTCGGTGGCCATTACAATCCCCAAATCAGAACCACCGATACCAATATTGACGATGTCAGTAAAATGTTTTCCCGTCGCGCCCTGAATACTCCCGGTATGCACACCGTCAACAAATTTATGCATGCGTTGCAGATTATCTCGTACCTCGGGCATGACATCCTTGCCGTTGACATACACAATGCGATCCGCACTCGCACGCAGAGCCGTATGCAATACGGCACGTTGTTCGGTGGTATTGATGATGTCGCCATTGAACATGGCATCAATGTGAGTGCGTAAACCTCGTGCTTCTGCCAGCTTCATGAGCGCCTGCATGATGGCAGGTGTCACGCGTTGTCGTGAATAATCAAACAATATATCGAGTTCACATCGCGAGCATTCGGCAAATCGATTGGCATTGCCAGCAAACAAATCGCGCAGATGCATTGTGCCATCAGTGCGAGCCAGTGCTTTTAATGCCTGCCATTCGGGAAGGGTTGTTACCTGCGTCATATACTACGTGCGCTCCAAGGTTACAAAGCTATAAGCATAAGCATGGCGTTCATCTGCCTTATGATGCTCACGCAAAATTTCGTGCCAGTCTTGCATTTTCAGTTGGGGGAAATAAGCATCACCGGGAATGTCAGCATGCACCTGCGTCAAGTTTATCCGCTGTGCATGGGGCAATGCTTGCGTATAAATCTCTGCGCCACCGATGATCATCACTTCGCCTTCACCAGCATGAACTAATGCTGCATCCAGCGAGTTGGCTATCGTACAACCGTCAATTTTAAGATCAGATTGTCGTGTGATCACAATATTCTGGCGACCGGGTAAAGGTTTGCCGATGGATTCAAAAGTCTTGCGACCCATCACAACAGGTTTACCTATGGTGACGGATTTAAATCGCTGCAAATCATTGGGCAATCGCCATGGTAACGTGTTGTTGACGCCAATCACGCCTTTGTCCGTCATGGCGACCACCAGTGAAATCACTTCCGAGCCTTTTTCTTGGCTGATTTTTTTTGCGTTGTTTTTTTTCCAGTGCCACGCTTGGCGCGTTTGGTGATTTGTTTGTATACGGCTTCCGCACGCAACTTGGCGCGCTTGCGCTTAGCGCGATCACGTCGCTGTTGTTCATCCACCGGCAATTTATCGAGCATGGTACCGCGACAATTTTTAGAACCACAGCGGCAGGCATACAGCTTCAACTCTTCTGGATCATCTGTACTGTTCCATGTGAGTTGATAATCGTATCCCAACTCTTCACCCGCTTTGATGTTGGTCAAAGCATCAATAAAAATCTGGTTACCTTCCGTCACTGTTTCACAATTAGCCGCGCAACGATGATTGATGTAACGCGCATCATTCCCGCCATGCGTTCCATCAATAACTGTTTTTTGATTCACTACAAACAGGAAGGTATGTCCGTCGTCAAAGCCCTTCACCCAAAAACGCCGATCGGCTTCCGCGTGCGAAATACGCTCACCCACGTACTCCATGATGCGTGTGCCTTTCTTGATAGGCACGGTCGCATAAACACCACGACCGTGAATGGGTGAATTACGAACTTCAATTAGATCGGAACGAACGTAATCCGGTTTGATCGATGACTTACGCGCTGACTTCAAAGCTGCCTTTTTATTGGCGCGCTCGCTGTATTGTGATGAATGTTTTTTCTTGATAGCCATGATAAAGATCGTTTACACAAAATATCTTTGCCGTGCTGATGTAGAAACGCATTTAAAACTGTCAAAAACATGGAAGTTTTTGCCAGAGCCTAAGGATATATTTACGGCGATTTTAAATGCTGTTTCTACTCAGTGTGGCAACACCTATACCGCAATGGGCGCTTTAATCGCCGGATGCGGCTCGTAACCATTGATTTCAAAATCCTCAAATTGGTATTCAAAAATGGAGGCGGGTCGATGTTTGATATTCAGCACTGGCAATGCACGTGGCTCACGCGACAATTGCAAATCCGCCTGCTCCAGATGATTCAAATACAAATGACAATCGCCACCCGTCCAAATGAACTCGCCTACTTGTAAATCGCATTGCTGCGCAAACATATGCGTTAACAATGCATAAGATGCAATATTAAAAGGCACGCCTAAAAACACATCGGCACTGCGTTGATACAACTGACACGATAACTTGCCGTCACCGACCCAGAATTGAAATAGCGCATGACAAGGTGTTAACGCCATCTGTTCCAACTCGCCAACATTCCAAGCGTTAACCACAATGCGTCGTGAATCAGGATTGCGGCGAATCAAATCCACCGTACGACTGATCTGATCAACGTATCCGCCTTCAAACGTTGGCCATGCACGCCATTGCCGACCATATACAGGACCAAGCTCGCCATGTTCATCGGCCCATTCATCCCAGATGGACACGTTGTGATCTTTCAAATACTGGATATTGGTATCCCCACGTAAAAACCACAACAACTCATATACAATCGAGCGAATGTGTAATTTTTTAGTCGTGACAAGTGGAAAGCCTTGTGACAAATCAAAACGCATTTGATGTCCAAATACAGAGAGTGTGCCCGTTCCGGTGCGATCCGTTTTTTCCAGACCTTTACGACGAATGAGCTGCAACAATTCAAGATACTGACGCATGAATTACGCCGATACAATGTTGCCGCTAGGCCGTTTAGCGCGATATGCCCACACCATAATAAAGAGACCCAGTCCAATCATGGGCAGACAGAGCAATTGACCTTCGGTCACCCAGCCCCACAACAGATAGCCGCGATTCGCATCGGGTATACGCACAAATTCAATCATGAATCGAAACACGCCATAACCCAATAACCATAAACCCGTCGGCGCCAGTTGTGGCTTGGGCTTGCTGGTATAGATCCAAATGATAATGCTCAAGACCAAGCCCTCAAGCGTTGCTTCATATAGCTGCGAGGCATGACGAGGAATGCCATCGACCACAAAAGCCCAAGGCACATCGGTTGGCTTACCCCACAACTCACCATTGATAAAATTGCCAATGCGACCGAACATCAAACCCAATGCAGGTAGCGGCGTAGTGAAATCACATACATCCATAATGTTGCGGCCACGACGTCGTGCAAACACCATTAAGGCCACGACCACTCCGATCAAGCCACCATGAAAGGACATTCCACCTTCCCAAATTCTGAACAGTAACGAAGGACGTTGTAACTCCTCGGACAATCCATAAAACAACACCCAACCGATACGTCCACCTAAAATCACACCCATCGCGGCAAAGAAGATTAAGTCTTCAACGGCTTGAGCATTCCATGTCGAGCCAGGCTGAGCTGCTCGCTTATGCGCCAACCACCAGGCGGCAACAAAACCGCACACATACATCAATCCATACCAGCGCACTGATATATGACCAATGGTAAAAATATTCGGATCAATGTGAGGATACGTAATCATGGATATGAAAGTTTAGCAGCTTCGCGCGATTTACCCCAGTCATCTATCCAGTCAATCGCCTACGACTCGGGCGGTAAATGCCTTCAAATAATGCGTTTCGGCAATGGCAGGATGAATGGGATGATCGGGTGACTGTCCGCCTACTTCTATAATCTGTGCAAACTTATTCAGATGCCGCGCTGCGCGCTGGACTGCATCAACCAACACCCGCGGTTCCAAATGATAAGAACAAGAACATGACACTAATAAGCCATCACGCTCTACCAGTTGCATCGCCAGTTGGTTCAGCCGTTTATACGCAGCTTCACCTTTTGGAATATCCTTTTTGCGTTTGATAAACGCAGGCGGATCAATAACGACTACATCAAATTTTTTGTCTTGCTGATGCAACGATGTCAGCACGTCAAAGGCATCGCCTTTGATAGTGTTCACGGTTAACCCATTAATCTGTGCTGCTTGAGAAATGAGTTCCAGTGCCTTGGCTGATGAATCAACACAGGTGACTTCGCTTGCGCCTGCCTTCGCGGCAGTGAGTCCCCAAGCGCCCAAATAACTGAATACATCGAGAACTTTGGCGCCTTTCACATACTTAAGTAGCGATTGTCGATTGATGGCTTGATCAAAAAACCAACCGGTCTTTTGTCCATCATGCACGGGAACATTAAAACGCACACCGCTTTCTTCAATCGTAATAGTGGTTGGCACAGTGCCAAACGCAGTTTCAACATAGGGCTCAAGACCTTCCAGCTCACGTGCACCACTGTCGTTCTTCCACAACATGGCGGTGGGATTGATCACTTGTTTGACAGCCGCAACAATGTGATCTTTCATCGCCTCCATTCCCGCGGTACTGATTTGCCCGACGATCACCTCACCAAACCGATCGAGCACCAATCCTGGCAATTGATCGGACTCACCGTATACCAAACGATAATTTTTTTGCGGATAAATACGTTCGCGTAGGGCCAACGCAACTTGTAAGCGATGGATGAACAGCGTTGCATCACCGGGTTCATAGTTTGGATCGCGACTTAAGATACGCGCGCTGATCAATGCATGTGGATTGATATAGGCAAAGCCCATAAATTTATCGCGGTCGGAAACAACACGACACAGATCGCCGGCTTTGAAAGCATTGAGCGGTGTTACCGCCGTGTCAACTTCATTGGAAAACACCCATTGATGACCTGCGGCAAGACGTCGCTCTTCATTGTGTTTTAATTTCAGGTTGGGAAAACTGGAAGTAGTCATAATAAGATAGTCAAAGATAAACCAACTCAGAAACGACAAGACCGCAGGTTGCGGTCTTTGTAGATTGCATAAATTGCGATGTTAATTAGAACCGATTCAAAATTGGCGGACACACTATTGAATCGTAAACTATTCAATTCTTGCCGCGTGCCAAATACTCGCCCGTACGCGTATCAACGCGAATAACTTCACCTTCACTGATGAACAAGGGTACCCGCACCATCGCGCCCGTTTCTAATTTTGCGGGCTTCGAGCCGCCGGTTGCCGTGTCACCTCGTACGCCGGGATCGGTCTCAACGATTTTCAATTCCACATGAGCCGGTGGTGTGACGGTCAAAGGTTGACCATTCCACAACATCACCGAACATTCCATGCCATCCTTGATCCACTGTGCACTATCGCCCATGGCTTCTTTACCAGCAGTGTGCTGCTCAAAATTATCGGGAATCATAAAGGTCCAGAACTCACCATCGCTGTACAAGTATTGCATCTGGGTTTCTACGACATCGGCACTTTCAACGCTGTCGCCGGATTTGAAAGTACGCTCGATAGTACGACCGGTTTTAAGATTGCGCACTTTGACGCGATTAAAAGCTTGTCCCTTGCCAGGCTTGACCATTTCATTTTCGATAATGGTGTAAGGATCATTATCAAGCATGATCTTGAGTCCGGACTTGAATTCATTGGTGCTGTAGCTGGCCATGTCAATACCATTTATAAGTAAGCAGTAAATTTGCAAAGATACTCAGAACTTTCCACGAAATGCTATGAGAACAGTAATTTGGCGGCAGTTCTGGTAAAAAGGTGCGCGATGATAGCCTTTACCCCTCCATCAAACCAGCTCTATCAAGATAAATCCGCTGCCATTGAGCTACCGAAGTGGCAGCAAGTACTGGCGCAGTCCATTACCGATCCCAAAGAGTTATTGCAATTGTTAAAGCTGCCCGAAACATGGTTGCCGGCGGCCATAGCTGCCGCACGCAAATTTCCATTGCGTGTACCGCGCGGTTTTGTCGCGCGGATGCAGCTGGGAAATCCATATGACCCTTTGTTATTGCAAATATTGCCGCTGGCATTGGAATTGGTGGAAGCTGAAGGTTTTAACAATGACCCCGTAGGCGATCTCGCAAGCAAGGTGGATCACGGTGTATTGCACAAGTACGACGGCCGCGTCTTATTGATTGCAACCGGCGCCTGTGGAATACATTGTCGTTACTGTTTTCGCCGTCACTTTCCTTATGGCGAAGAATCCGCCAGCAGCTCGGATTGGTTGAGTGCAGTGGAGACGATTCGCGCGGACTCGTCTATTCGTGAAGTCATTTTAAGCGGTGGCGATCCATTGACATTGAGTGACCGACGTCTGCACAAACTCACTGATACATTACAGACTATTCCCCATGTTATTCGATTGCGCATTCATAGCCGACAACCAGTAGTGCTTCCCGAACGAATCGATGCGGGTTTTTTAGAATGGCTACAGTCTATGTCGCTGCAAAAAGTGTTGGTATTGCACGTCAATCATGCGCAGGAAATTAATCAACCAGTGATCGATGCTTGTCGTGCGCTGGCCGCTGCGGGTGTCACACTGCTGAATCAAGCGGTGCTGCTGAAAGGTGTCAATGATTCCGTCACTGCCTTGTCGACATTGAGCGAAGCACTGTTTTCTGCAGGTGTTTTGCCGTACTACTTGCATCTGTTGGACCGGGTTCAAGGCGCCGCGCATTTTGAAGTTCCAGAACAACGCGCAACCACCTTAATGCGTGAATTACTGACCAGGGTACCCGGCTATCTCGTACCGCGATTGGTGCGCGAAACTCCAGGTGATGCATCCAAGACACCCGTCCCATTTTAGAAAAAAGCTTGCTGCTAGTATCGGTCGCGTTTGCACCGGATGTTGCTTTGAGTCCGGGCTGGTATTTTCTGCAGTTGGTTAGTGGAGTTTGACGTACCGTGGATGTAACTGATAACAGCCCTGTGCCAATGATCATTCTGGCACGCTTGCAAGAGCAAGTAGAGTTTATCAACAAGGCTTTGCGCAAAGCCGGCCATGCAGTGCATTGCCATTGGGTCACCGAACTAAATGATCTCGGCGATACATTGACACAAATCAATGCGCATATGGTCCTTGCCGTGATCAGTGAAGATCCCAATGAAATGGCGCAGGCATTAAAAGTTTTTCGTCAATTTGCTCCTAGTATTCCTGCATTGATTGTTCGTGAACAAGTCACCGAGGCCGTGATTGCTCAAGCCATGCAGTTAGGTGCACGAGATGTCGTTAGCCTGACGCATGTGCAGCGTTTGCAATGGGTCGTAACTCGTGAGTTGACCACATTCAGACAGGAACGCAAACTGAATACAACCATTGCAGCCGCGCAAGAGTATCGAGAGCAACTCAAATCCTTTATGTCCGGGTCCGCCGATGCGATTACCCATATGAAGGATGGCATTGCGATTGATGCCAATCCGGCATGGTTGGAGCTTCTGGGTTTGAAGGATGAAGCCGATCTGATCGGCCAGCCATTAATGGATTATTTTGATCCCGACTCGCATGCCACATTGAAAGGCGCACTTGCAGCCTGTTTGCAAGGTAAGTGGTCCAATCATGACTTGAAAGTCGCTGCAGTAACGGCCAACGGTTCAACATTACCTTTGTCATTGCAATTGCAAGCAGTTGAACTTGAAGGTGAGCCCGCCGTACAAATCCGTGTCCCTGCACAAAAGAAAGATTCACGTGGATTGAATGAACGATTGAATGACGCACTCCAGCGCGATGCTTCAACTTCATTTTTGCAACGTCGCTATTTTATCGAACGGTTGCGTGTCGCATTAACAACGCCTATCAAGGCCGGCATTCGTGAATTGTTGTGCATTCAGCCGGACAAATTTGAATCGCTGGCTGACGATCTTGGCGCGGACAAGGTTGAAGACTTTATTGCTCAATTTGCCGACGTGCTAAAAGAGCATCTACAACCCACCGATGTGGCAGGCCGCTTCGGTGATTGCCAAATCTATATTTTGATGGAGCGCGGCAATCGAACTGATGTAGATGCGTGGTGTGCAAGTATTATTAACAACATTGCTCGACATGTTTTCAACGTCGGTGATAAATCCGTTACTTGCAGTTGCACCATCGGTGCAGGAGTCGTCAATCCACAAGGTACCGACCTCAATACTCTATTAAAAGATGCAGCACAAGGCTTGTATCAAGCGCAACAAAAAGGTGGCAGTCGATCACAAACTATTGATCGCATCGATGATGATACCCGGCGTGTCGACGCGGACAAAATATGGGTAAAGTTAATCAAAACCGCTTTAATGGACAATCGCTTTCGCTTGTTACAGCAACCCATTGCCAGCCTCAGCGGTGAAGACACGGGAATGTGCGATGTCTTAGTGCGTATGCTTGATGAACAGAATAATGAAGTACTGCCTACTGAGTTTCTGGCAGCTGCAGGACGTAACGATTTGATGAAAAACATCGATCGTTGGGTAATAGGATCAGCACTTTCTTTTTGCAGTTCACGCAAGATCAAACAAATGTTTGTACGTCTTTCCAAAGACTCGGTACTCGATAAATCATTGCCGAAATGGCTTGATAATCAATTAAGCGCCAGCCGTGTCAATCCCGAAAGAATTGTGTTTGAGATTAGCGAACAAGTCGCCACTGAATACTTGAAAAACACAGTAGAGCTATCCAAACAATTACATACCGCTGGCTTCAAATTTGCATTGGAACATGCGGGCAATACTCGTGACCCGAAGTCTTTATTACAACATCTCCATTTGGATTACTTGAAATTCGATGGTGCTTTGATGCAAGGATTGTCACTGGACATCGCCTTGCAGGAACGATTACAAGCACTGGTGACAGCCGCACGTCAAAAAAATATTCGTACCATTGCCGAGCGCGTTGAAGATGCCAACACGCTGGCTGTGTTGTGGCA
>JAICKZ010000317.1 GCA_025927665.1 Steroidobacteraceae bacterium
TGGGCGAAAGCCTCAGCTTCCATGTTCCCAAAGGTTACATTTATTTTGCGATGGCGTTTTCAGTGGCAGTGGAGTTGCTGAATATGAAATTACGCAAACGTATGGCGCAGCCGGTGAAATTGAGGAAGGAGATGGAGTAGATGATACGCAATCGTGATTGCGCTATTTGTTTATTAACGCGAGAGTTATTAATATTCTTTTGTTGTTGACGACACACTCTCTCGTAGTGCTTTACTAAGCTTCGTATCGCGAAGCGCGGACTGAAGTTGCAATCACGATTGTACCTTACTACTTTGCTGCTATATCAACTTAACAATTCTTTTCTAATTGCGAATGGTCACGCTTCTTTATAACCATCTGCTGAAGTAATTGTTCTAGTTTGAATATTGCAAGTTCATTCCACTGATATGCAAAATCAACTGCCGCAAGCGAAGCTGCGGTGCGGCTTTCAATGTTGCTAAGCAACTGGAAAATTGTCTGCGCCATACCTTCCGCGTCTTGATCCGCAACTTCTACAAAAGCAGAGCTGGGTACAATGTTTAATCCCCGTGCACCGGTAGATGTTGTCACCAAAGGCAGCGAGTAACCCAACGCTTCCACTGATTTAATGCTTTGCCCAGAGCCGATGGAAACTGGATTGACTGCAACCCATCCTTGACGATAGACCTGTGCAATATCCTTGACAACGCCCAATTTTCGCAACCCTGGTTCGGCTGTTACCGTATTGCAAACACTGCCTGCCAATAAAACGACTGCATTTGGAATCTGTAGACGTACCTTAGGCATTACTTTGTCGAGCAAATAACGGACAGCAACATTATTAGGTGTGCTATCGATCCCAACCATCACCACAGAGTTCTCTATGCGATCACTCCAATCTGTAATTGCTTCACTCGTTGGTGCTATATGACCAACAGTCAGAACGTATTGATTCGGTAAATGTTGCGCAAAGAACTCTTGTTCTTGCTGTTGAATTGCAATGACGATATCGGCACGTTGTAGGCCTTTCATCTCGTCATGCAATGTAGTTGAGAACCAACCAGGTTTTTTACCAGCGGCCAGAAATATTTTATATCTATCTGAGAAACGATCATGAGTATCAATAATCTTGACAGTTGTATCAGAGAAACAATTTAATGCCCGGGAAAGAAATGCATACTCTGTAATAACAACGTCGACATGTAGCGTACTAGCTAGTTTTTTAAAGAACGCATCAAGAGCTGGATCGTACCAATCATCAATCCCATAAGTATAACCACCATTTAGTTTACATTTCGCCTGTATGCGTCGTATCAATTTGTTAACAGGATTACTAAGAACAGGAGTTGGACAATAGTCGGCGATATGCAGTCGTTCACCAAAATATTGTTTCATGCTTTCAATAGAACCCTCCTCCATTGGAGCGTACGCGAAGTGGACTTCATGTCCCAATGCCTGTAGGGCTGAACAGAGTTGCAAGATACGGGCACGATTTCCAACCGTGGTCGGATGTGTTGGCACTAAAGATGCGATAAGGATTTTTAGTCCTAAAGTACCAACATGTCGAAAAACTGGGGAGTGGATATTTTGTGGTGATAACATCTTGTAGCGTCCTAATTTGCATCCAGCTGAAGAATCAA
Organism: Steroidobacteraceae bacterium; assembly: GCA_025927665.1. Classification (GTDB taxonomy): domain Bacteria; phylum Pseudomonadota; class Gammaproteobacteria; order Steroidobacterales; family Steroidobacteraceae; genus CAILZL01. Next base: position 1,620 of record JAICKZ010000317.1, read on the forward strand.
AATCATAGCTTATAAACAAGATTAGTTAAACAGGCTCATATCAGTTATCGGGTTTATGGCGATAAACAATAAAATCTTCTTAGTGTTACATGTTGATAAAGTCGAGAAAGAAGATTGTGGTAGATCAAGTAGCTATCTTCACGAAGCGTGTTATAGACATTTTTTTAGCGACAGTGCAGCTCCTAATTATTTATTCAGATAATCAATTGACGATAGTTGCACTACAACACCTTATTCCCCGCAGCCACCTTTGCATACCAATGACCTGAATCTTTGATGATGCGCTTTTGCTGATTTTCATAGTCAACATACACCAGGCCAAAGCGAGTGCCGAAGCCACGTGCCCATTCAAAGTTATCCAGCAAGCTCCAACAATGATAAGAACGAATCGGAACGCCGTCGTGAATGGCTGTTGCAATTGCACGTAAATGACTTTGTAAATATTCGATGCGTGGTGTGTCGTGCACTTTGCCATCGGTGCCAGGACCGATATTGCAGGCGGCGCCATTCTCAAGAATTTCAATTGGACGATGTGCGCCAACACGACGTGACATCAGTTTGACGATGTCGTAAAAACCTTGCGGATAAATATCCCATCCCGCTTCGGTTTTTTCATGCGGACCTGCGCCCCATTCGGTACGGGTATTCAATCCAGGCACACCATTGCCATTGGGTTCGTCATGAACAGTGAAGCGTGAGTAATAGTTAAGACCAATGAAGTCGAGATCAGCACGTACTAGAACTTCATCGCCTGGCTTGAATCCCAACAATTCATTTTGTTGGTCGGCAGGAAGTACATCGTCGGGATACACGCCTTTCAATGCAGGATCGACAAACCAGAAGTTGGCGAGACGACTCCAACGTTCCGCAGCATCCAGATCCGCTTTGCTATCCGATGCTGCAAACATCGGTGCTACATCAAATGCACTACCAACTTCAGCAGCGGAGTTGATTGCCTTGATGGCGCGATAAGCCTGACCTTGCGCGATGTTCACAACATGGGTTGCTTTAATGAATGCAAGTGGATCTTTGCGGCCCGGTGCAAAGCGGCCTTGCCAATAACCGACGCCGGTAAAAGTTCTCGGTTCGTTGAAGATAGTCCAGTGCTTGACACGATCATTGAGTGCGGTGACAACGATCTTGGTGTAATCCGTAAAACGTTCGGCGAGATCACGATTGGGCCAACCACCCGCTTGCTCTAACGCTAATGGCAAATCCCAGTGATACAGCGTCGGAATAGGGCGAATGTCTGCAGCAAGCAAATCGTCGATCAATCGTTTGTAGTAATCAAGGCCTGCTTGATTCACGTCGCCACTACCCGTCGGTTGTATTCGTGGCCAGGCGATGGAGAAACGATAAGACTTGAGGTTCATTTGCTTGAGCAGGGCAATATCATCTTTATATCGATGATAGCTATCGCAGGCCACATCACCGGTATCGCCATTCTTAATGTGATCGGGCGTATGTGAAAATTCATCCCATATGGATGGTCCCTTGCCATCTTCATTCCATGCGCCTTCAA
>JAICKZ010000334.1 GCA_025927665.1 Steroidobacteraceae bacterium
ATGGGCACCATAGTCGGAGATGGCCTTGGAACAAGGACATAAACTGGTTGCGGCGACAACCACTTTAAGCCACAGATGCGATTTGCCATGGCTGTACTCACCGATCAATGTGGCTTGATAATTCATCAAGCTTTCAACACCAGTTGCTGGTGCTTTTTTCATCACAAAGTAAGGAAAGCTCATTTCGATGTGACCAATTTCAGCGTTGAGATACGTGGTCATTTCCTTGAGCATGACGCCGAATGAATCGACAGAAATTTCGCGTTCGTGTTGATGCAAAATTTCCACAAAGCGTGACATATGCGTGCCTTTGAAGTTATGAGGCAAGGCGACATACATGTTGAAATTGGCAATGGTATGTTGTTCACCGCCGCTACGTTGTTTGACGCGCACCGGATGATAAACATCTTTTACGCCAACCTTGTTGATGGGCAGTTGGCGCATGTCAGCGCGACTTTGTACATCTTCAATAGAAGCAGTCTTTGAATGTGTGTTACTCATGAGTTCTGGAACGAATAGAGGCCAGTTTAACCGCCGGCAGCAAGTGCAGGTGCGGGCCACCATTGTGATATGGTGTTGGTAATTGTTTGCGGATCCAAACCTGCGGCAACCAGACATTCATCGCGCGAACCATGCTCAATAAAACGATCAGGAATGCCGAGGTGTAATAAGGTTGGAGAAAGACCTTGGGTACTTAAAAACTCGGCGACGGCACTCCCTGCGCCGCCTACAACCGTATTTTCTTCAACGGTGATGAAAGCGCGATGATATTTCGCCAGCTTCAAAATCAATGCATGATCAAGCGGCTTGATAAAGCGCATATTGATCAAAGTAGCATCTAACTGTGAAGCGACAGGTTCACATGCGGCAACCATGGGACCCCACGCAAGTATCGCCAAGCCACTGCGGCCTTCGCGACGGATCTGTGCCTGGCCAATCGGCAGTGCTTGCAATTCTTTTTCAATCGCAACACCGGGGCCTTGGCCACGTGGATAACGCACTGCGGCTGGTGTTCCTAATTGCACACCGGTGTATAACATCTGTCGACACTCATTTTCATCGGCCGGCGCCATTAATGTCAGGTTGGGAATACAACGCAGAAAGCTATTATCAAAGCTACCTTGATGCGTGGCGCCATCACCGCCCACCAAGCCAGCGCGATCCAATGCAAATGTCACGGGCAAATTTTGTAACGCTACATCATGAATGACTTGATCGTAAGCGCGTTGCAAGAAGCTTGAATAGATTGCAACAACAGGGCGCATGCCATCGCAGGCAAGTCCTGCAGCAAATGTCACCGCATGTTGTTCAGCAATCGCGACATCATAATAACGATCAGGAAAGCGTTTTGAATATTCGACCATGCCAGAACCTTCGCGCATCGCAGGTGTGATGCCGATAATTCGTGGATCTGCTTCCGCCATATCGCATAGCCAGGTGCCAAATACTTGCGAGTAACTAGGACCCGTTGCGCGTTCTTTAAAGATCACGCCGCTTTTGGGGTCAAATGGACCTGGACCATGCCATTTGATTGGATCCGCTTCAGCAGGTGCATAGCCTTTACCCTTGCGGGTCACAACATGCAAAAATTGTGGGCCTTTTAATTCGCGAACATTTTTCAATGTCGAGACCAAGGCGTCAATATCGTGGCCATGTATTGGGCCAATGTAGTTAAAACCCATTTCTTCAAAAATGGTTCCGGGAAGAATCATGCCCTTCATGTGTTCTTCTGAACGTCGTGCAAGCTCCCACATCGGTGGCATCTTGCTTAATATCTTTTTGCCGCCTTCACGCAAGTGTGCATAGATACGTCCTGACAACATGCGCGCAAAGTAATTGGAGAAGGCGCCAACATTTTCTGAAATCGACATGTCATTGTCATTCAGTATTACTAAAAGGTTGGTATCAAGCGCACCGCTGTGATTAAGCGCTTCGAAGGCCATGCCTGCACTCATGGCACCATCGCCAATGACTGCAACGGCACGCCGTGAACTGCCAGTGTGCTTGGCGGCCATTGCCATGCCTAATGCCGCGCTGATGGAAGTGCTGGAATGGCCGACTCCAAAAGTATCGTATTCGCTTTCGCTGCGGGTTGGAAATGGCGCAAGTCCATCCTTGTGTTTGATGGTGTGTAAACGATCACGTCGACCGGTGAGTACTTTATGTGGATAAGCTTGATGTCCGACATCCCATACCAGGCGATCATCGGGTGTGTTAAACACATAGTGAAGAGCAATAGTTAACTCGACAGTTCCCAGTCCCGCCGCAAAATGCCCACCTTTCTGACTGACTGCTTCAATCAAAAAACTTCTGAGCTCATCCGCGAGTGATTTTAAGTCCTCAGGTGCGAGCAACCGCAAATCAGCGGGTGATTGGATGGCCGATAGCAGGGGATAGTTACGACTAGAATTCATTGCATGCAAGTGTACACGGACGGTGCGGGTTTGTAGAACCCATCTCAACATTACTGCACTATTGCTATGTTCATTATTTGAGTTCATAAGCTGCGCGCAATCCTTTTTATTCCGTAAACTCCGATTCCTGTACTCCGCGCTATTGATTAGTTCGAGCAAATAACTTCGCTCTACATCTTGAGATAGGTCTGGCCAATTAATGGTTCAATACCGACGTAGCACCA
>JAICKZ010000243.1 GCA_025927665.1 Steroidobacteraceae bacterium
ATAACGCAGTGCAGATAATTGACCATGATTTGCCAACATCGAATACAAAGTAATCAATTCTTCCATAGTGACTTCAGCGCCACCCAGTGCCAGTGACAGTCCATAATGCTGCGCGCTCTGTAACTGCCTGATTCCTGCGCTTTGAAGAAATTGATAGAACGAGGGATTGCTTAACTGTGAACTGAGCATCACGGCCGGAATATTGCGTGAACGAATCAACGCTTGTGTAGCGCTGATGGGACCTGCAAAGCGCCCATCGAAATTTTCTGGACTGAATGCACCGAAGGATGTCGGAACATCGCGCAGTACTGTCAACGGATGTATCAGACCTTGATCAATGGCCAATGCATAGATAAATGGTTTTAATGCCGAACCGGGAGAACGTTTTGCCAGCGTACCATTGACTTGACCATCAATGCCACCATCGAAGAAATCTGCAGAGCCAATCATGGCTCGCACCGTCATGTCACGAGTATCTACCAGCATCGCGCTGGCATTGTGAATGCCAATGTTGCTGCGTGAATGCACGTAGTGTTTCAGCACACGCTCAATCAATACCTGTTGGTTGCGATCAAGGGTAGTGACGACACGTGCATGTTGATTAGATTCTGTCTCAAGCACATGATTCACAAACTGTGGCGCTATGAATGGCAGCTCATTCAATTGCCCGTAATGTAGCGGTAATACGATAGAATGATCCGTGTCGGCAATGTGTGGATGAGTCGCATGCCAATCAGAAAACAGTCGCAAACGCGCTTGCGTAAGCGCTGTGGCTTCTTGTTTTTCTGGTTGACGCCGTACAGGAGATTGCGGAATCACTACCAACGATAACGACTCAGGCAGGGATATTTGTTTCGCTCGCTTACCAAAGTAAATCAAGCTTGCTGTGCCAACACCTTGCACATTGCTGCCGTAAGGTAATAAATTCAGATGGGCCTCTAGCAAGTCATGTTTGGAATAACAAGCTTCCAACTGCAATGCCCGGAAAATTTGCACCAGCTTGCCGCTGATGCTGCGCGTATTCAATTGGTACATCAGTCTTGCAAGTTGCATGCTAATGGTGGAACCACCTTGATGCGAGCTGCGTGTGATAGTGGCCCAAGTGGCTCTCAATAATGCCAGAGGATCAACACCCGGATGTGAATAAAAATGATGATCTTCATGTAGCAATAGTGCTTCGACAAATTCCGGTGAGACATCTTCCAATCGTGTCCAGAGCCGATACTGTTGATCACTCGCCAATGTTAGCCGCAATAGTTTTTCGTTGCGATCAAATACTGCAGTAGATGATGGAATCTGTGTTGCCAAGGGCAGGCGTGGCCAGTAACGAATGATTAGTAGTGAAAAAATGATCAGTAGCAGACCCAAGCCTGCAATGATAAATCGCTTGCTGAATGGATATATATAAAGCAATCGCATGAGTTACCCAAAGCTGATTCGCGCGTACTAAACGAAGTCACACTCGCAAAATCGAAGACAATAGAGAAATTGTTTTACTGGATTCCCGCTTACGCGGGAATGACAGTACATTTATCACCTAGAAAAAATGCCATGATCATTGTCGATCAACCTTGATTGATGCAACTGCCGATCGTGCAATGACACTGCGATCATACATGGCTTCGCCATACGCAGGAGGTAACACAAATGTTCCCACATTCGTCGCTTTGATCTTGTAACTGACCTCGCGAATATCATTTTCTGCGTACGTGTAGAACACCATGCGATCTTCACGCATGTCGGCATATTGCAGTGATGCGGTGGTGCTGGCCGTACATACCTGACAGTTCCAGGCGGAGACTTCTTCGCCAGCGTAGACATTCGAAGATCGATTATTGTTTTCAGTATCATTGGTTTCTGTTTCGTTATCATCTGCAGGCTCTGCCGAGTTGTCAGTAGGCGCTTCGGTACCGGTGGAACTTTCGGTACTGGCCTGATACAACTTGTGTTCGGTGCTCTTGCTAGGCACAACCAATTCAAATCCACCGGGAAGCAGATCGACCAGTGCAACTACGTTGATACGGCGCTTGCTGAGATTGCGAAACTTCACATGTACAGTCAGTTCATCACCCAACTTCGCCTGTGTAACCGATTTACCATTGGCGTCGGTGTACTCGCGAATAATTTCCATGCCTTGTTTGATTGCTTCAGTGGGTGGTGAACGTTCAAAGCCCGATTGCTCTACCAAGTAATACGCATTCAACTGCGAGTTATTACCGAAACGCAGCATGCTAGCTTGTTCAGTGAAAGGCACTTTTGGAAACAATCCAGTTGGCAATGTGATTGCATGTTCCGATTTGTCACGCAATATTTCGTGAATGCTGAGTGTGGCTGTTTGATTATCCGTTGCAGTAGCATAAGCATCCAACGCCAATAGACTCGCGCCAATACTGAGTGTGTGGAAATAACCTTGATTGATGCGCGCGACCAGCTGCGTAAGCACATCATCCGGTAACTGTGTTAGTCGCGACGGAAAGTAACGTGCGTTGATATACAACAGCAAGCCATCGCGTGTCATGACATCGTCAAACCAATTGCTGATGTTACTCGCATCAATTTTGGTGCCTGCATTGAACTTGACTGATTTGATTAAACGTTCTGCATCGCGATCCTGCTTCATCAAACTCATGGAGGCGGCCATCCACGCAGATACCAGATCTTGCGACCATTCCTTGGCATAGCATGTATCAAGACGTTTTTGCAATGCGCTCAGTTCGGCACTGGTGCGTCGTCCCTGCCTGGTGAGCAAATAAATAGCGTAAGCACTATGACGCTCCTCCGTCAGATTGTTGCCATCGCGAATTGCAATCTGTTGCAGATAGTTATTGCCCTGTGTCAATAAATCGAGAGGAATATTTTCACCTCGTTCTTTTGCTTCCAGCAAAAAGTGCTGTGCGTACAACGATGCGAATTCATCGACGTATGCACCGGCTGGCCATAATTTATAGGCACCGTTTTCATTTTGACGTGCGCGTAATTCGCTGATCAAAGTACTCAGGTCAGCACCGTTTAACTTTTTTACATAGCCAAACTCAGGACGAGTGCCCAGTATGATTGCTGGCATGGCTTGTGAGACAATTTGTTCAGTACATACATAAGGGTAGTCGGACAGATAACTGACCAAGCCATGTGCCAATGACAATGGCAATAAAGATACACCTGCATTCAACTTGCGATAATTGGGGTACAAAGAACGTTCTATTTTTATATCCTGAGTGCCATTGCGAAATGTACCAGCACTCAAGGCAGTCATATGCGGCGTTGCAGGTCTAATGCTCAAGTCTATGTGGCGAGTAACCGTGCTGTCACCGGCACTGGCAACGAATTTCATTTCACTTGCGCCCAGACGATCGCGCGCTTTGACCACAAAGCGTGCTACACCTTCGCGACCTTCGGCAATGGACAGTTCTTGCGTTGCATTGCCAACCACAGCAAGTCCTCCATCGGTATTCAACGTCAGCTTCAACTTGGCGTTGCTTCCCGAGCCTTGCAGATTGTTGGCAATACCTGCACTGATTTCGAATTCGTCACCCGGTGTGACAGTGGTGGGTGCAGTCGGAGTAATCACAAAATCACCACGTACGGTAACATCTGTGGCTGCAACACCAATGCGTGCATCGGATACCGCAACCGCGAACACTTTTAAATTACCGTTGAAATAGTCGGGTACGGTGTATTGCACTTCGCGATCCTTACTATCTGCATCGATGACACCCGACCAGAACACCACAGGTGCTTCACCTTTGCGACGAAACGGATTGAGATTGCGACCGATCAATCCTTCAGCGTCACCACCGGGCGCAGCATTTAATCCCAACTGTTTGAAGGTAGGCAGAATCAGGTCCAGAATCTGCGTGCTAGTGACTTGTAAAGCACGCTTCTGAAAAAAGAAATTCAGTGGATCAGGTTTTTCATAGTTTGCAACTTGCAAGATACCTTCATCCACTGCAAACAACACAACGCGCGAAGGTGAATCGGTGTGATAGTGCAACTTCATTGTCTGACCGGGTTTAATCAACGTGGCTGTTTTTACTTCTACTTGATGTTGACGTGCGCCGGTCGCGATACTAAACGGTTTAACACCATAAGACAGAGGTGAAGTATAAATTTCATCCGAACTCGGATCGCGTACAAAACTAACCGACACATACGCATTGCCTTCCATGTCTTTGGGAACCGTGATGTGTTGAACTGAACTGGTAGTAGTAGTTTTAAACCAGCGCCATGCAACTACCTTTTCGCGTTCAATGGTGATCAAGCCAGCACCAGCGTAAGGTGCACGAATGGAGAGTTCTACTTCTTCACCCGGAACATAGTCAGGTTTGGAAAGTGTCAATTCCAGTTCAGCATTTTTTTCCAGACGACGTGTGACATTGGCATCACCAGCCACTTGATATTCAATGCGTGACAACGATTGATCATTTGCATCGCGAATCACATAAGCAAAGTTGCCGGGTACATCAGTTACCAGTGGTAATTGTGCACCATCAGCTGCGATACTAAGCGGTTTGGTATCCAGCATTACTTCCTTGCGACGCGATTCATATTTATATACACCACTGCTTTGTAGTACTAATACAGAAACATAACGCAGCTCAATGCGTGACAATTTCAAATCACCTACTGCGACATGTTTCAGCTCTGGATCAATCGCAATTAATTTGATCTTGCGATCAGCATTGCGCGCTACAAAGTTCAAATCGCCATCTGCTTTGTAACCGACCAAGTAAGGCATGTTGGAAACCAGTTGGGTGGTTTCAGC
>JAICKZ010000339.1 GCA_025927665.1 Steroidobacteraceae bacterium
GTGTAGGTACTCACGACTGACATGTCCAACGGAACCGTACACCATTGTCTTAGCGGAAGAGGCATAACGAAAACGCAAAAACGAAGTGTTCTCTTCATAGTCGCGATTAAAGGGAGCATCGTTTATGAACACATCAAATGGATAGATCGCACGTGTTCTTTCCCATGCAACGCCGATATAGTTGCCTGCCAGACTGTTTAATGTAAGCCCGACGTTGCCGCTGTTACTGGTATAGTTATCGACCTTACGTGAATCATCGCCATGAACAGCCTGAACATGTTTGCCACCAATGGTTGCTTCAACATAGCTGCCGAAATCATGATTCAATTCACCAAAGTATTGATACGAGTCCACTAAGTCCTTGGTCAGCGGACGATCATTGACAAAGCTACTCAATGCATGAACATACGTGCCGCCCAATTTTCCATACCAATCATCTGCAGTACGCCAATTCCACAGCAACGTACCATTGCCGGAAGTGTTGTTGAGAATGCGGTTATAGCGAAATCGATTGTCATCAAGATTCAATTCCAGTTTTAATTCCTGTAAACCCGCATGCCAATCGGTATTTGCACCTGCAGAGGACCGCAATACTTCATCATCGCGACTGGCTGTAGATCCTAAGGGTGATTGTTTGACATCGATAGTACGATTCAGGCGAAACAAATTACTGTCGTAGCTCACCTGCTCGGAAATATACAAAGGTGGTGGAGTGAGAGCATTAGTCAATACATTAGATTGATCAGTATCTTCCGCGCGCAATGAAGTTGCCAAAGTTAAGGCAATCATGCCGATGAGTGCATCAATACATCGATAACGTTGCAGGTTTTTATGCATTTTGCTTACCTGCCCATCAGCCATCGAGCGCCACTCCGACAAACTCAGTCATGTGCGCCAATTGAGACTTGGCGTGCTGCACATCCTCCAGTTTGGTACGATGGCGCTGGGCTACCAACATGCATCCACCAGTATGTGCCGCGATGATTTTCATATCAGAGAATTCCAGAAGCGGCGGCCCTACTACGATAACAATATCGAAGCGGCTGATGGCGATATCCAATAGATAGCCAAATGATTCTAAACTCAATAATTCTTGCGGATTATTGGGTGGCTTTCCGGCGAACAAAGCGGTCAGATGATTGAAACCCGGCATAGAAACAAAACCGTCTTCAACATTGCTTACGCCTTTCAAAAAATCGACCAGACCATGTGTTGAATTAAGCTTTAATAACTTATGCAATTGGGGCTGGCGAAGATTGGCATCGATAACGAGCGTACGCTGTCCAAGTTGAGCACATAACCATGCAACATTCGCCGCAAGTGCCGTAGCACCTTGTTGATGACGTGCTTCCGCTATTGCAAGCACTCGACGATTCGGACTGAACCAACGCAACATCAATTCACTACGCAACGAACGCAACGCTTCGCTTCGTGCACTGAACGGTTGATGTGCTACCACCACATTACGATCATAAGTAGCCGCATCAGCCAGCACTGCAGGAAGTTCGCATTGCTTCGCCAAGGCCAAACGTACATCGCGTTCTGTCACCAGACCCAAACGTACCGCGACATCTTTAAATCGCTCACCATGTTCAAGCTGAGCAGCGAGAATCCTTTTGTAATCTTGTTCAGTCAGTGTGCCGCTGTCACACAATAATTCGCCCAATCGTCGATCAGGTGCATGAGTAATTTTAAACATCGGCGATTTAGTCGTTCGATGTTGTGAGGTCTGTGAAGATGAATGTTGGGTATCTGAGGCAATGGCCATGGGAATAATCTCTACGTGGCTGGCTTTTCATGCAGTCGCGCAACGACCGATCGCTTGGCGCGCAAACGCTTGGGATTGAGTGACAAATTAGTTGATCTCGGCGGTACTTCCATCAGCACTGGCGATAAGCCATTACTCAATAAATCATCCGCAGAATGCACTCGACGATCCGACATTTCGGATGCCAGACATATACCCATTGCAAGCAGCGGACCAAACAATAAAGCCAATATTAAATTGAGAAATAACCGCGGCGAAGCTGGCAATACCGGAGTCGTAGCGTGATTCAAAATAGCCACATTGGCTTGATCTAATTTGCTTTCGAGATGCGTTTCACTACCGCGTTGCATTGCATTTTCATAGGCAGTACGTGCGTTGTCTGCTTCACGCTTTAATACAGAATACTCATCCTGAGTTTGTTTCAATGACAAAATTCGAGCACGCTGCGCATCCACTGATCTTTGCAAATCAGTGGCCTGATGACGCGCGATGACTGCCTCACGCGCCACGGTTTCCCGCGCATTGTTTATTTCCGTTGCCACTTTCTTTTGCAACGACGCCAACTCCGCTGCGGCACTCAAATACTGCGGA
>JAICKZ010000260.1 GCA_025927665.1 Steroidobacteraceae bacterium
AGAAGATTGCGTGAATGCAGTGGGTGTGGATGTGAACACCGCATCGCCTGCGTTGTTGTCGCGTGTCTCAGGATTGTCAACAGCGATTGCCGACAACGTGGTTAAATTTCGTGATGAGAATGGCATATTCAAATCACGCGCTGCCTTGCTTAAGGTTCCAAGACTTGGTGCTAAAACATTCGAACAAGCGGCGGGATTTTTACGAGTAGTTGATGGGGACAATCCATTGGACTCTTCATCGGTACATCCGGAAGCCTATCCGGTGGTTGAACGCATTCTCGCTGATTTGCAAAAGCCGCTTAAACAAGTAATGGGCGAAGGGAGTGTGCTACGTAGTCTTGATGCCGCAAAATACATTGATGAAAAATTTGGTTTGCCGACGGTGCGCGATATTTTGCGTGAACTCGAAAAACCTGGACGCGATCCGCGGCCTGAATTTAAAACCGCTGAATTCAAAGAAGGCGTTGAAGAAATTGCGGATCTCAAGCCCGGGATGGTGTTGGAAGGCGTCATTACAAATGTCACTAACTTTGGTGCCTTTGTTGATATTGGCGTGCATCAAGATGGTTTGGTTCATATCTCGATGATGTCCAATAAATTCATTACTGACCCGCGTGAAGTGGTGAAGGCTGGCGAAGTGGTGAAAGTAAAAGTGATGGAAGTGGATGCACAACGCAAACGTATTGCTTTGACCATGCGGCTTGACGAAGTTGCACCACGAGTGAATGAAAATACTCAGACACGATCTGCAGATCGAGATCATGCTTCGCAACGCTCTGGTCAGCGTATTCATGCTGCAAATAAGCCATCTCGTATCCCAGAGCCGGTTGCCAGTGTGGGTAGTGGTTTGATGGCAGAGGCATTAGCGCAGGCGCTGAAAAAGAAGTAAACATCATGCATGCATTTCTGGTTTCGAGTGGCATCGTGATGCTTGCAGAAATGGGCGATAAGACTCAACTGCTGGCCCTGTTACTCGCGACACAATTTCGTCGACCACTGCCAATTATTGCTGGCATTTTTGTTGCCACGATGATCAATCATGCGGCAGCTGGAGCAGTGGGCGGATGGTTGACTCATGTATTAGGTGCTAATGTGCTGCGCTGGATATTGGGATTATCTTTTCTCGCGATGGCTGTATGGATGTTGATTCCCGATAAGCTGGATAATGCCGCGCCAGCTCAGTCACGATACGGTGTGTTTGCAACCACTGTGTTTACTTTCTTTCTTGCAGAGATGGGCGATAAAACACAGATCGCTACCATTGCGCTGGCGGCACGTTATCAAAGCTTGCTCTGGGTGATCGCAGGAACAACGTTAGGAATGATGATCGCTGATGTGCCGGCAGTGTGGTTTGGAGAATGGATCATGAAACGAGTTCCCATTCGTACCGTGCATATTATTGCTGCAGTGATTTTTGCGACTTTGGGAATAATGAGTTTATTAAATGTTGGTGCGTTGTTTTAAATAATAAAAAAGGCATCAGTCGATAGGACTGATGCCTTGAGTTGTTTTGAAAATCAAATTACATGGTAGCGCTGCTAACAGATGAACTAGAGCTTGAGGCTGCAGATTTGATATCTACTTTTGCACTATTGCGCAAGCCTTCAATGTATTTCTCGACTTTCTGCTGTTTCAGTGAATTCTCGATCTGAGGTTTTACATCAGCCAGTGGAGGTGGGGTACCATCGCGCACATCCTCAAGTTTGATTACGTGATAACCAAACTGTGACTTGACTGGCTTTTGGGTGATCTTGCCTTTTTCCAGCGTTTGTAACGCTGCTGTGAATTCTGGAACCATCTGTGTGCCAGGGAACCAACCCAAATCACCACCATTTTTGCCCGATCCTGGATCAGTGGAGTTTTTCTTGGCGAGATCAGCAAAATCAGCGCCTTTGTTAAGTTTGGCAATTAACGCATTTGCTTCGTCTTCAGTTTTCACCAAAATATGGCTGGCTTTGTATTCACGTGGCGCATTACCCATTTTGGCATCGTACTCAGCTTTGATTTCAGCATCGGTCGGAACAATTTTTTCCATATACTGCTTAATTGCAGCTGAGCTAAGCACGTTGTTCCTCATCAGCTTAAGTTGCAGTGCTGTTTCTTCCTGCTTGTCTAAGCCTTCTTTTTGCGCCTGTGCCGCAGTTACGTGAATCATGATGAGACGATCGGTGACCATCTTGCGTTGTTCCGGCGTCAACTTATCAGCAGTAACACTACCATTCGACATGATATTAACCAATGTCTCGAATTCTTTATTGGTAATGACTTCGCCATTCACAGTGGCAAAAATCTGCTCAGGTTTGACTTCAGCACTTTTGGAGCATGCAGAAGTGGTAATAGCCGCCAGTGCAATGGCGAAAGCATAACGATATTTCATAGGAGTCCTTAGCGGGTTGATGTATATAAATTAAAATGAATCGATACTTGACAGTGTTGCAAAAAATTTATCAATAGTCGTTTGTACTAGCTCATGAGCAGTCACGCGATCTCATCAGGCGTTAACGCCGTAATGCTAAGCGCATGAATGTCGGTATTCATTAACTCCCCCAGGCTGCGATATACCAACTGATGTCGCGCCACAGAACGCATGCCAGCAAATTTTGTAGAGACAATGCGTAACGTATAATGCCCACCCTTTTTTGCGCCTGCATGACCTACATGTAAATGTCCGTCATCTTGTAGTTCCAATTGTTCAGGTGTAAGAATGGTGCTTAAACGCTCGCGGATCATGTCATAGCGGGAGTTGTTCATGGATTAAGAGCCATTAATCTGCTGGTCGCTGTCTTTTACTGATGCATCGGTTGCGCCGTCCTTGGGCAGTTTGTTAGCCAGCCAGAGGGCTTGCAGAATGACAAATATAAAGGTCATTCCTATGGTGCCGTAAGTTTTGAAATTGACCCAAGTTGCCTCGCTATAGTGACTCAACACGTACACATTGAGTGTTGCGGTAAAGGCAAAAAAAACAATCCACATCCAATTCAAGAGTCGCCATTGCGAAGTTTCAAGTTTGATACTGGCACCCATGACGCGTTCTACCAATGTCTTGTCGCTAACATAGGGCGCGACAAAAAATGCCAGTGCAAAGGCCGCATCGAGTAAAGTCAACTTCCATTTAATGAAGGCTGCATTGTGCAACACCAACGTCAATGTCCCTGCCACTAAGGCGATAATCGTTGCAGTCAATAACATGCCACTGACCTTGCGAGTACGGAACCAGTTGATCGCGCACATCAATACCATGACGATCATCAGTGTCGCAGTGGCTGCGTAAATACCGCCTATTTTATAGGCCACCAAAAATGCAATGACGGGTAAAAAATCTAAAAATAATTGCATGACAAAATCAAAAGAGAACGATAAAGGCCGCGTATCATACGTGATCTGTCAATTAAAAACTGACGTTGTCGTTTATCCACAAGCCTATAATTATGACCGCCACTTATCTGGAGATCCATGCCAAAAATCCGCGGTCACGTCTGATTCGTCAGGCGGTGAATATTATTCGAGAAGGAGGTGTGGTGGTTTATCCAACCGATTCTTGTTATGCGTTAGGTTGCCATATTGGGGACAAGGAAGCCATGGAACGCATTGCACGGATTCGCCAGACTGACAAACACCATCAATTTACCCTGGTATGTCGCGATTTGTCCGAGATTGCCACCTACGCGAAGGTGAACAATCAACAGTATCGTTGGTTGCGGGCGCATACCCCGGGGGCCTACACCTTTATTCTGTTGGCGACTCGCGAGACGCCCAAGCGCCTGCAGCATGAGCGTCGACGTACCATCGGTATTCGGGTTCCCGATCATCCTGTACCGCTGGCGTTGTTGACGGAGTTGAATGAACCCTTGATGAGCTCAACTTTATTATTACCCGGTGATGAATTTCCGCTGGTAGATGTTCGAGAAATGTATGACCGCCTGAAACACGTCGTGGATGCGGTGTTGGATGGTGGCCATTGTGGTATTGAACCGACTACAGTCGTTGATCTCGAGGGCTCTGCGCCGGTCATCGTCAGAAGGGGAAAGGGCGACGTGTCGCCCTTTGAATGATATCGCAAGCACAAAGTGCATCAACTCAGCAATATCAATCTCTTACCCGACTGATCACATTGGTCGTGCCGATTGCCATGCGAACCACTATAATCGCCCGCTAAATTTCTCCACGAAACACAAAACTGCTTCCAGTCTCTCGAAATAGGGCGCAGAAGGGCTACAGCATTGATCTCTACATCCGCCAATAATCGTGTCTTGTCTGGCATGCGTCCTTCAGGCGAATTGCATTTAGGCAATTACCATGGCGCACTCAAGAATTGGGTTGAATTGCAATATCAGTACGAATGCTATTTTTTCATCGCCGATATCCACGCCTTGACCACGGGTTACGAAGACACCGGCAAGTTGGAAAGCAATGTCTGGCGCATGGTGGTGGATTGGCTAGCCGCCGGACTTA
>JAICKZ010000017.1 GCA_025927665.1 Steroidobacteraceae bacterium
ATCATTGGTGTCACCGGATGAAATGGGTTTGCTGAAAGATATTGAGCGAACAATTGGCAAGCCAGTTGCGCGTGAACCGATTCCGGCGATCAGCGCACCGCCACCAAGAGCTGTATCGGAGCGATCGGCAGCAACAGCACCACAGCCCGCACCACGACATCGTTCTGGACGCAGTAACGGTAATTCAAATCAAAATGCCAACTCAAGACAAAGCAAACCTATGTGGCGTGGCGGTCAATCACAACGTTCCGGCAATCGTGGTGATTCCAGAATAAGTGGCTGATCGACAATGTTTATTAACACGGCAGTTAACCCTGTCTGACTTCCGTTCATGCGGAGTCTGTCGAAGCATTCTTTTATCTGAAAGACCCTTCGTCCTTCGACAGCTCAGGATGAACGGAGGCGAACGACATTGTTGTCTGCCTAGTTAATAAGTATCACGTTTCGGTTAGTGAGCGGCGAGTTGATAAAGCTCCAACATCGCGGCAGACAATGCGATAATGTCGGGATTAAATCTCTCGATGTATCGACACCGCATGTCCTTTGTTCACCTTCATCTTCACACTGAATACTCGCTGGTAGACAGCGTCATTCGCATTCAAAGCGAGCGCGACGAAGCGGGCAAGTTGCAGGTTTTGGGTTTGATGGAAGCCGTGGCGATGGCGGGTATGCCCGCCGTCGCATTAACCGATCAAAGTAATCTCTTTGCCATGGTCAAATTCTATAAGGCTGCGCAGTCGGCAGGTGTCAAGCCGATCATCGGTGTCGATTTACTGGTGTATGAGTCTGGTGAACGTGTTGAACCGTCACGTTTAGTGTTGCTGTGCCAAAACGAAGTAGGTTATAAAAATGTGACTCGACTGGTTAGTCGCAGTTATCTTGAAGGCCAACAAAAAGGTCTCCCAATGATTCATCGCGAATGGTTAAGTGCCGATAATTTGCGTGGAGTGTTTGCACTGGCAGGCCCGCAAAGTGATTTGGGACGTTTACTCGTCAATGCACATGATCAAGAAGCGACTCATGCATTGGAGCAATGGCAACAACTATTCGATGATCGTTTTTATATTGAACTATTGCGTACAGGCCGAACAAGCGAAGAACAACATTTAGCTGCGGCTGTTGAGCTTGCAATGCGCCGCGGTGTACCGGTGGTGGCCAGTAATGATGTGCGCTTTATTGCACAGGATGATTTCGAATCTCATGAAGCCCGTGTATGTATTCATGATGGTGCGCAGCTCTCTGATGTTAATCGTCAACGGCGTTATAGCGAACAGCAGTATCTAAAAACTCCAGTGCAAATGTCAGAACTGTTCGCTGATCTTCCTGAAGCGTTACAAAACACCGTTGAATTGGCAAAGCGTTGCAATCTTGAAATAAAACTGGGTAAGTCCGTACTCCCCGCGTATCCCGTGCCAACCGATTTGAGCACTGAAGATTATTTGCGTGAGCAAGCGGCGAAAGGTTTGGAGCAGCGTCTTGAACATCTTGCTGCCCATGTTAATCCTGGAACACGCGTGATACCTGAAGTGCAATATCGCGAGCGGTTGCAGAATGAACTCGATGTAATTTGCAACATGGGGTTTGCTGGATACTTTTTGATTGTGGCTGATTTCATTCAATGGTCAAAGGACAACGATATTCCTGTGGGTCCAGGTCGCGGTTCCGGTGCCGGATCGTTGGTTGCCTATGCAATCAAGATTACCGACATTGATCCATTGCAATATGATTTGTTGTTCGAGCGCTTTCTCAATCCAGAGCGTGTGTCCATGCCAGACTTCGATATCGATTTCTGCATGGATAATCGCGATCGTGTTATTGATTACGTGGCGCAAAAATACGGTCGTGATCGGGTATCGCAAATCATCACTTACGGTTCGATGGCCGCAAAGGCAGTGGTGCGTGATGTAGCGCGTGTGATGGGTCAGAGTTATGGTTTTGCAGATTCCATTGCAAAATTAATTCCGTTTGAATTAGGTATCACTCTTAAAGGTGCATTGGAAAAAGAAGAAGAATTACGCCGTCGATACAAGAACGAAGAGGATACAAAAGCAGTACTTGATTTGGCGATGTCATTGGAGGGATTGGTTCGTAACGCGGGCATGCACGCGGGTGGTGTCGTCATCGCGCCAACCGTGCTCACTGACTTCGCGCCATTATATTGCGATGAAGAAGGTCAACATGTCGTCACACAATTCGACAAGGATGATGTGGAAGCAGCAGGGCTGGTGAAGTTTGACTTTCTCGGTTTGCGTACACTGACCATCATTGATTGGGCAGTGAAGATCATTAATGCCGAGAAAGAAAACAATGGCGAACCATTACTGGATATATTGGCATTGCCGTTGAATGATTCGGCCACCTATCAATTGATGAGGCAAGGCGATACCACTGCAGTATTTCAGCTTGAATCACGCGGCATGAAAGACTTAAATCGCCGCTTGAAACCCGACTGCTTTGAAGATGTGGTTGCATTAGTTGCGCTATTTCGTCCTGGCCCATTGGAAGCAGGCATGGTGGACGATTTTATTGCGCGTAAAAACTCCAATGCCAATGCACCGATTGACTATTTGCATCCTGACTTGAAGACAGTGCTAGCGCCAACCTACGGCGTGATCGTGTATCAGGAACAAGTCATGCAAATTGCCCAGGTGCTTGCAGGTTATACATTGGGCGGCGCAGACATGTTACGTCGCGCGATGGGAAAGAAAAAACCGGAGGAAATGGCCCAACAGCGTACTATCTTTGTGGAAGGTGCAACAGCTCGTGGAGTCGATGCAAATCGCGCGGGATTCATTTTCGACTTGATGGAAAAATTTGCTGGATATGGTTTCAATAAATCACATTCGGCCGCTTATGCTTTATTGTCCTATCAAACCGCATGGTTGAAGGTCCATCATCCCGAAGCATTCATGGCGGCGGTGTTGTCATCGGATATGGACAAGACCGACAAAGTTGTTGCATTGATTGCTGAGACGCGACGGATGGGACTGAAAATAGAGCCACCCGATATTAATCACTCACGTTACATGTTTACCGTTTCTGGAAAACACACTATTCGTTATGGCTTGGGTGCCATCAAAGGTGTGGGGCAAGGATTGGTGGATGCATTGGTGGCAGAACGTGAATCCGATGGTGCGTTTAAAAGTCTTACAGACTTGTGTGAGCGTAGTGATGTCAATCGTATCAACAAACGCGTGCTTGAAGCCTTGATCAAATCGGGCGCGCTCGATTCTCTCGGTGCAAATCGTGCAACGCTGATGCATCATTTGCCAGATGCAATGCAAATGGCAGACCAGGCGTTGAAGGCCAAAGCCGTGGGACAGAACGATATGTTTGGTCTTTCAACTGCATCCGCGCAATCACATAGTGCGATCGTGATGAAGCCAGTAGCAGAATGGCCTGAGCGTACTCGACTTGATGGTGAGCGCGAGACACTGGGTTTGTACCTTACCGGACATCCCTTCAATGAATTCCGTGATGAATTGAGTAATATTATCAGTGGCCCCATTGTTGATCTTACTGGTGACAAACCAGTTGTTAATGAAGGCTTTCGTTTCAAAGGCAAGCCAGTCACCGTTGCCGGAATGATTGACGACATTGGTAAGCGTGGCAATCGCATCATCTTCAAACTCGACGATTGCAGCGCGCGTCTTGAAGCCACTCTCTATGAAGAAGCTTACGTACAATACAGGGAAGTATTGATGAAGGGTGCGATAGTGCTGGTCGAAGGCAGCATTCGTTATGATGAGTTTATGGATGGTTGGCGGGTGTCCGTAAATCGATTGCAGGACATTCAACAGGTTCGTAACCAACAGGCTCGACATGTGTTGATTCGCTGGCCCGAGGTAATGAATGCTGATGTCGCACAACGCTTGCAATCTATTTTACGTCCGCATTGCAACGGCAATTGCAACGTGACCATTCATTACACTAACAATCAGGCTAAAGCAGTATTGACCTTGTCTGACGAATGGAAAGTAAAGCCCGATGCGATATTGTTGGAGCAATTACGATTGTTGTGTGGAAAAGAAAATGTGCAATTGGCGTACGCGCCGAAGTTGCATTAAGTTATTCAATGTTATGTACTCACACTAAACTTCACTAGCAGAGGAAGTAAAGAAAATGTCATTTCCATACATTAGCGATCTCATCAACTATGGCTTCGGTACCCATCTGCATATTCCAGTGGCGATGTTTGGCCTTCTCGTAACCGTTGCGATATTCACGGCCACTCAAGTGGCAACCAAGGAAGTGAAACGTTTTGAAGCTTTGGGCATTCTTCCACAGGCAAGGATCGCACCTCATGTTTTGGTGCCGGCACACGTTCTTGTGGCAAAAATCGCTATGATCACCACTGTCTATGGATTAATCGGCGCGCGTATATTTCATATCTTGGAATATCCAGCTGAGTTCGTAGATAATCCATTAGGGATGATTTTTACCAGAGCTGGCTTTTCCATCTATGGTGGTCTTATTGTTGGCGGAATTGCGGGCATTTTCTTTTTAAAGAAATGGGCCTTGCCAGTTGTACCAATGCTTGACGCTTTGGCGCCATCTATCGCGCTGGGTTACGGCATCGGCAGGATGGGTTGCCAATTATCCGGAGATGGCGACTGGGGTATTGCGTCAAATCTATTATTGAAGCCACATTTTATTCCTACCTGGTTCTGGGCACAAACCTATGAAAACAATATCGCCGGTGTGGTAATTCAAAGTCCAGGTGTATATCCAACACCCATTTATGAATCGATCATTGCATTTTTAATATTTGCGTTTTTGTGGACCATAAGAAAGCAAAGTTATTTTCCGGGTTTTATATTTTCCCTTTATTTGCTGATGAGTGGCTTTGCTCGACTGCTCATTGAAAAAATAAGAATCAATGCTCAGTATCATTTTTTAGGATTTTCTTTCACTCAAGCTGAATTCATTTCAACGGTGCTGATTGCGTTTGGACTGTTTGGATTGTTGAAAGTAGCCAGAATAAAATTTTCGATGAAGTTGTCACTCTCATTGATAGTGGTGTGCGCACTGGCTGCGTGTTCGAGGCTGTGAGATTTAAATTTAGATAGGTGCCGTGTAGCTACTCGACATCTTTATTATTCATGCCACCATAAATCTGGATTAGGAAAACATAAGTGACAACTACCTCCATCATCACCTGTCACAACTTAAACAAAACCTTTAAAGAAGGTGTCACTCAACTCACCGTATTGCGTGATGTCAACATGACAGTCCAGGCAGGTGAGCGCATTGCCATCGTCGGTGCTTCTGGCTCCGGTAAAACCACTTTGTTGCAATTGCTTGGCGGGTTGGACGTGCCCACATCCGGTAGCGTCGAGATTGCTGGTGAAGATGTTGCAAAGCTATCTGAAACGGCGCGAGGTCAATTACGTAATCGTACGCTGGGTTTTGTATATCAGTTCCATCATTTGTTACCCGAATTTAGTGCATTGGAAAATGTCGCCATGCCCTTGCTGATTCGCCGTGTGCCAGTGGAACAAGCCAAAACGCAAGCAACACAATTATTGCAGCGTGTTGGCCTTGGTGAACGTTTGTCGCATCGACCGGGACAATTGTCAGGTGGTGAGCGTCAGCGCGCGGCCATTGCACGGGCATTGGTAACTCAACCACAAGTTGTATTAGCTGATGAACCTACGGGCAATCTAGATGGCGATAATGCTCAGCAGGTGTTTGAACTAATGTTGGAGTTGAACCGAGAATTTAATACTGCGTTGGTGATTGTGACGCATGCGACTGAACTTGCGAAACGAATGCAGCGAATGTTGACGTTGACCAATGGGGTACTGACTGAGTAAAGCACTGTTTACCCTTCGATGGGCTCAGGGCGAACGGAGTAGGTTATTTTATCGCGAATAAAATTACTTATTCCTTCATGACGAGCCTGTCGAACCTGCATGCATCATGGTCCATGGACAAGCTTAAGACGGATGGAATTGAATGTGAGAACAGCGAAATGATGATGATCTTATTCTGCTTAAGATCGTTACTAGTGAATAGCACGGTGCCCGTGTAGAATGACGCCACAAATAAAATGTTGAACCTGTAACGAGATCATCATGGGTCGGATATTTGAAGTTAGAAAACATGCGATGTTCGCACGTTGGAATCGCATGGCCAAGCAGTTCGCTCGCGTGGGTAAAGACATTGCGATTGCGGTACGCACGGGTGGCGCTGATCCACATTCCAATGCGGCATTGCGACGTGCGATTCAGAATGCGCGCGCAGTTAATATGCCAAAGGATAAAGTCGATTCAGCCATTAAACGTGCGTCCGGTAAAGATGCGACCAATTACGAGGTGTTGTATTACGAAGGCTACGCACCTCATGGTGTGGCTTTGATGGTTGAATGTGCGACTGATAATCCCACTCGCACCATCGCCAATTTGCGTCACATCTTTAACAAGTGGGGCGGTAACATGGGTGCGACGGGTAGTGTGTCGTTTCAATTTAAACACATGGGCGTGTTTCGTTTGAACCCAGAAGGTATTGATCAAGATGATCTTGAGTTATATCTCATCGATCATGGCCTTGAAGAAATGGGTGAAAGCACGGGTGAAAAGGGCGAACCACAATTAGTGGTGCGTTGTTTATTTGAAAATTTCGGCCAGGTACAAAAAGCATTGGAAGATCGACACATCGCGCCAATCTCTGCCGAGTCTGAATATGTATGTCAATTACCGACAGAACTTCCAGAACCGCAATCTACCGAAGCGCTGGAGTTGATCGACAAGCTTGAACAAGATGAGGATGTGCAGAAGGTGTATCACACCTTGGCGTGATGAATCATGCCATTACCTGATATAGCATCGCGCAACCAATGCCGATCACCGAGCCTGCCAGCAACTCCAGCATGTTGTGACGTTTCAGCACAAATCTTGCCCAATATACCAACACCGAAATACCGACGCCGATGGCAATCGCGTTGAATGTCGGATACACAATACCAGCCGCCACTGCCGCAAAACAAGAATGCAGCGAAACCTTAAGCCACGGTGAAATCAGCATCGCAGCCACAATGGCGATGCCCGATATCAAGAGTCCATAGGCCAGCTCGGGTTGCGGAAAATATTTCCACGCCAACCCACTGCTGATCAACAACAGCAGCGTCAAAAACATATTAAGCACTTTACGTTCTGCAGGGGCGACAGCATCAATGTGCTGCCAGCGTCCGGCGCGTACATGCCACCATGCAAAGCCCAACGCAATGGCTCCGAGCGTTATCAATATGAAAATCAATAATTGGAATAGCAACGGCGATGCTTGATGCAGATCGGCACTGATCAGAGTGGCAATGGCCGAAAGAATAAAAGGATGCAGCAACACGGAGATCATGCGCGCCACAAATACTGTCATGAGTTGCCTTCGCTTTCGAAATTAAGCTCGACTCCGTTTCCTGCAGGATCGCTGAAAAACAGTTGAACCCGTTTGGTGAGTGGCACGACGGATTGCCGATAAGCAACATCATGTTGATGTAATCGACGTTCGACTGCTGGTAGATCAGCACAATTGAACGCTGCATGATCGAATGTAGTGTTTACATGCGTGAGACGACGTTCTTCGTTGGTACATTCTGTCAGGTGAAGTACATCATTTGATCCAGCATACAACCAGTAACCAAAACTTGCGAAAGACGGTCTTGATCCAAGTGTAAGACCCACAACGTTGCAATAAAAATCTCGTAGTTCGTTCAACAAGGGCTGTGGTGCACGTAAGTTGTAATGATTGAAACCAGTAATCATGTTAATTCATTTACCAAAGCGTCCAACTGTGACCAGCGTGTATACGCCGCTTCGATTTCCTGCGTGATCGCCGTGATGCGTGCCAACTTTACTTGAATTTCAGTTTGTGGCTGAGAATAAAATTGCGGATCGGCGATAACGGCTTCTAGTGATGATTTCTCGTTCTCAAGTTCTTCAAGCTTGGCAGGTAGTAGATCAAGATCGCGTTGATCTTTATATGACAACTTACGCGGCTTCTTTGGTGTTGTTGCGTTGAGTGTTGAATTGACCTTTGCATCATTGCGGTCCTGTTGTTGTTTGGCTTTGAGGTTGGCATCACGATAGCGAGCATAGTCACTATAACCACCGACGAATTCTTGGACTTTGCCACTGCCATCCAGCACCAACAAATCCGTAACAACATTATCAAGGAAGGTGCGATCGTGGCTTACCAACAACAATGTTCCAGAAAAATCGCTGACGAATTCTTCTAGCAGTTCCAAGGTATCCATGTCCAAATCGTTAGTGGGTTCATCCATCACCAGCACATTGGCCGGCTTTGCAAACAGACGAGCCAGTAATAATCGGTTGCGTTCGCCGCCGGATAGCGCGCTGGCAGGTGTTTTAAGTTGCTCTGGGCGAAATAAGAAATCACGCAAGTAACTGGACACATGGCGTGCTTGACCATTAATGGTGACATGATCGCTGCGATCCACCACATTATCCATGACTGATTCGTCGAGTTTTAATTGATCACGCTGTTGATCGAAGTAAGCCACTTCGAGTTTAGTGCCATGTTTAATCGTACCAGCAGTCGGATTCAGTTCGCCCAACAACAGTTTGATCAAGGTGCTTTTACCTGCGCCGTTTGGACCCACAATGCCAATACGATCACCGCGTATAATGCGCGCAGAAAAATCTTTGATCACATGGTGATCGCCAAAACTAAGATCAACGTGTTCGGCTTCACATACCAATTTTCCAGATTCTTGAGTGGTTTGTTGTTCAAGTTCAATTCGTCCCACGCGTTCGCGACGTTGCCGATGTTGTTCGCGCAGTACGTAGAGTGCACGCACGCGACCTTCATTGCGGGTACGACGTGCTTCAATGCCTTTGCGAATCCACACTTCTTCTTGAGCTAGTTTTTTATCGAACAACGCAGATTGTTGTGCTTCCGCGGCGAGCAATTGTTTTTTCTTTTCCACATAGGTGTCGTAGTTACCATCGGTGGAAAATAATTTACCGCGATCCAATTCGATCACGCGCGTCGCTAGGCGATTTACAAAGGTGCGATCGTGACTGACAAACAACAATGCGCCGGTGTACTCCCGCATGGCCTGTTCCAGCCATTCGATGGCTTCAATGTCTAGATGATTGGTGGGTTCGTCGAGCAACAGAATATCCGGTTCACACACCAACGCGCGCGCCAATAATGCACGACGTCGCCAGCCGCCTGAAAGCTGTGAAAAGCGTGTGGTGCCATCCAGTTGCAGACGCGTCAACGCGGTATTCACTCGTTGCTCCAGTTGCCAGCCATTGGTGGCGTCCAACTGCGTCTGAAGTTCATGTAGCTTGCGAGTTTGTTGCGGCGTGGATGCGTGATCCATCGCATGTGCCAGTCGATGATATTCCTTCAGCGCATCGCCAATCTCCGGTAATCCTCCGGCGACCACCTCCGCCACCAATTCATCATCGACCACGGCAATGTCTTGAACCAGGTAGGCCATACGAGTCCCGGGCTGTGTCCAAACGATGCCATCATCAGGTGGTAACTCGCGACGCGCCAGCTTCAGCATTGACGACTTGCCTTCGCCATTGCGACCGACCAACGATACCCGTTCGCCAGCGGCAATATGTGTAGTGACATGATCAAGCAAAGGACGGGCGCCGAAGGCGAGGGAGACATTTTCAAAACGCAGTAACAAGACATTCTCGATTTAGATTGGAATAAGACTACAAGCCATGACAGCGATTCTGACAGGAAATTACTAAGATGGAAGTAGCGACTCTGCGGCAATTCCGTAGCGACTTACGGGGGCCGAGGCTGTTTACTATGAGCCAGTTGCCATTGAACACGTCAATCAACTTCTTTATTGCAAGTTTGGACAATTAATCAAGGCACTTAAAATGAATTGGAGATGCTTATGACTGCCTCACGCCCGACTACAAGAACAAACAAGGCTACGCGCGCCGTGTTACATACTAAGAATATGACAGACGAAAGTGTCACCGATGCGCCAGAAACGACTGCAATTATCACCAATACTAGCCTGGCACGAACGCATGATAGCAGTGAAAGGTATGCCATGATTGAAGCGTTGGCTTATCAATTTTCTGAAGCGCGTGGGTTTAAACCCGGGCATGAGTTGGACGATTGGTTGGCCGCCGAATTTGAAGTAGATCAACGCTTGATACGTGAGGGTCGAGTTTATTGATTCGTAATGAAATAACGAGGTCGTGATTTGAGATAGTTTTAAACGAACAACGTCGAACTTGCGGGAGCATCTATGTTAAACAAACTTAAACCGATTGTGACCAAATGGTACGAACGTGTTGATACCGACGAGGTGTTCGAAGTCATCGCAGTTGATCACATCGATGGCGTGGTGGACGTACAAAATCTGGAAGGCGATGTCGCCGAAATGGACATGGCAACTTGGCGCAACTTGAAACTGGAGCGAATTGCCGCACCACATTGGCGAGATTACAACGTGCGGTACGCATCCGATGCTCATGTTGCAAAGTTAAATAATGTTTGGGAGCAATGGCAGCAGGGGTCAGATGCAATGCATTGACGCTCATTCATTTGCTGTAAGATCGTCGCAGAATGGCGGATAAGTTACAGTGATTTTCTGTCTTATATATGTAGATAGTTCATATCTTCCAAAGCAAACTCTTGCCAGACGATAATTAGCATTTTATAAGTCCTACCAGCGAAGTTCTGGGCAACTTATGAAACTGATTACGTTTTTGAATTCTGATAAGCCTGTTGTAGGTGTATTAACCAGCAATTCTGTTATTGATGTCGCTGCGAGTGCAGAAAGAGTCGGCGCGTCGGAGGACATGTCTTCCATGCTTGCGGTGATTCGCGGCGGTGAGGCAGCGTTGTCAGTCATACGAAAGATTGTTGATCAATCCCAACTCTTTCCCGCTACGACTTATTCCTTAAACAATATCCAATTGTTTGCGCCCATTCCTGAACCTGCACGAAATATTTTTTGTGTAGGTAGAAACTATATGGATCATGTGAAAGAAGGATTCGAAGCTCGACAAGCTGATGTCAAACTCTCCGAAGCACCGCAGTTCTTTACCAAAGCGACGCATGCAATCAATTCATCAACAGGTGATATTGTCATTAATGAAAAAGTTACGCATTGGCTGGACTATGAAGTAGAACTAGCGGTGATTATCGGTAAAAGCGGTCGCGATATCACCAAAGAGCATGCTTTCGATTACGTCTTTGGTTACACCGTGGCGAATGATGTCACCGCACGCGACTTGCAAAAGCGACATGATCAGTGGTTCAAAGGCAAGTCGCTGGATGGAACGCTGCCGTTAGGGCCATGTATTGTTACACGCGATGCGATCGCCGATGTCTCTGCGCTGGAGCTTTCATGTCACGTGAACAACGAACGTCGTCAACATGGTCATGTGTCGCAAATGATGTTCGATATTCCCACCGTCATTGCGTCGTTATCCGCAGGTATGACACTGGATGCAGGCGATATCATTTGTACTGGTACACCTGCCGGCGTTGGCTTTGCCATGAAGCCACCACAAAAATTAAAGGATGGTGATGTCGTAGCAGTTGCGATCAGTGGAATAGGAGAGTTGCGCAATAAAATCGTGATTCGAAACTAACTTACCTCAATAACAACGCCGGATCCACCATCGCGCGATTAAGTGATACACCGAAGTGTAGGTGAGGTCCCGTCACTCTTCCGGTTGCACCCACCAAGCCAATGACATCACCTTGTTTTACGCGTTGACCCATTTTTACATTGATCTTACTTAAGTGGCAGTACATGGTTGTTAAGCCATGGCCATGATCAATGAAAACAGTGTTGCCATTGAAAAAGAAATTGCCCGTTTCGACAACGATGCCGTTGGCAGGTGCTTTAATCGCTGCACCCATCGGTGCGGGAATATCCATGCCGCTGTGCGGGTTGCGTGCTTCGCCATTAAACACTCGCCGAGATCCATAACTATCGCTGGGTATACCAATAACCGGTTGTGGTAATAGAAAAGCGGGTTGCAGTGATTCGGTGTAATGGGTTAATGCAGCTTCAATTCGTTTTGTTTCGATAGCGATGCGTCGTAGATCTTGCTTGCTGGGATTTGCCATGCGCGGTGCTACTGTCAGTGCCTGGGTGCGATATTGTTTATCCGCGACATTGAAATGC
Source organism: Steroidobacteraceae bacterium (assembly GCA_025927665.1). Taxonomy (GTDB): domain Bacteria; phylum Pseudomonadota; class Gammaproteobacteria; order Steroidobacterales; family Steroidobacteraceae; genus CAILZL01. The sequence continues at coordinate 12,143 of JAICKZ010000017.1, forward strand.
AGATCGTTTTCACTATGATCAGTTTGCATGTGAATAGTTTGCTCGCCAGGCTGTGTGGCAAGTGGAATGCCTACAATTGCCAGCCAGTGCTGGTCTTTGACTACGGTTACTCGATATTTTCCGTAGTAAACAATCGGTGTGGTTTTACTTTCGGGTAATTCAATAATTGCGATGCCACCTGGTACGCGATTCTCTTTCGGCAAGTCGAGCGCAAATGCCGGCGTGAATAAGCCGTTCGCGATCAATAAGAATATAAAAAAAATTAGCGAACGTAACATAGTTGGTAACCGATAAATTTTTTTGAAGTTATGTGGTTGGAAGTCGTCAATTTCATAAATATTGCTGGCAATTTAATCATTGGTTGACTCAACCTTGGTGATTGTTGCAAAAACCTTTTCTTTTGCAAGCCTTGCAGTGATGTGATCACCGCTGTTTAAATTGCTAGCGTCAGTGACCACGTGACCTCGTGCATCACTGACGATGGCATAACCGCGCGATAAGGTGCTCAATGGACTTAAAGTATTCAATGCACGAGCCACCACATCAAATTGATTTCTACTTTGCCGCAACTTGCTATTCACTAGACTTTGCAATTGTGTTTGCAACTGCTGCAAGCGGGTGCCCGCGCTTATCAATTTTAGAACAGGCGATAAACCTTGTAATGCCGACTGACGTATGTCGAGTAAGCGTTTGCGCTGTTCAATGTCAAATATCCATGCACGTAGTAGACGTTGCTCCAATTCATCAATACGTTGAGCACGCTGGCGTAATTGAACGCCAGGATGCAAAAGTTGCAACCGTTGTCGCATCCAGCGAAACGATTCACGTTGCGAATGCAAAATTCGTTGCAGTGATATCAGCAAACGTTGTGTGACAACGCTAAGCGCTCGTAACCAAGCTTCGCTATCAGGAACGACCAACTCTGCGGCGACAGAAGGAGTGGGCGCACGTGCATCAGCGACAAAGTCAGCAATGGTGAAGTCAATTTCATGACCAATACCACTGATGATCGGAATGCTGCAATTGAAAATGGCATGCGCCACAATTTCTTCATTGAACGACCATAGGTCTTCGAGTGAGCCGCCACCACGCGCCAGAATTAATACGTCGCAGTCTTTGCGCTGATCAGCCAGCTTAATAGCTGCACAAATTTGTGCAGCTGCTTCCTTGCCCTGTACCGGAACGGGATAAATCAATACGGGCACTGCAGGAAAACGTCGACGCAATACATGTAAAATGTCACGTATCGCAGCGCCTGTGGGCGACGTAATCACGCCAATTCGTTTTGGTAAAACAGGTAGCGCTTGTTTATGTTCTGCTGCAAATAGCCCCGCCGTCGCGAGCTTAATTTTCAGTTGTTCAAACTGACGTCGTAAGGCACCTTCGCCGGCTTCTTCGATGTAATCGGCAATAAATTGATAATCGCCACGTGGTTCATACACACTGACTCGACCACGCAACAACACTTGCATTCCATCTTTGGGAGAAAAATTGCTCAATAAATTTTTCTGCCGAAACATTGCGCAACGTAACTGCGCTGCGCTGTCTTTCAGTGAGAAATACCAATGGCCTGATGCGGGTCGCGAGAAGTTGGAGAGTTCACCTTCTAACCAAAGACTGCCAAATCCGCGCTCTAGCAAAACCCGCGCTTCTGCATTCAGGCGCGCTGGCGTGTAAATATCGCGAGTGTCCTGAGTGCTGGTTGTATGGATTTCCAGGGAAATGAAATCAAATTCTTGAGTCATATAAGAATCATAGCAGGCTGATGTAGTGCTTCCGTAGTTGTTGATCGTCTCCATGATCAAGGCAGAACGCATCAGCAAATATCAAATCATCGGTTTACCTGCAAGGCGTTGCCACGTACAATCGCGACCTTATTTTCACCAGGGTTAACGCCATGCGAATCCTTGAGGAAGCACTGACGTTTGACGACGTGCTCCTGGTTCCCGCCTACTCCGAAGTCCTGCCGCGCGATGTTGATTTGTCCACCCAACTTACGCGCCGAATCAAACTGAACTTGCCCATGATTTCCGCCGCCATGGATACGGTGACTGAAGCCCGCCTTGCCATCAGTATTGCGCAGGAAGGTGGCATTGGCATCATCCACAAGAATCTGATTGCCACGCAGCAAGCCGCAGAAGTGGCGCGCGTAAAACGTTATGAATCTGGTGTGTTACGCGATCCTATTACCGTAACGCCCGATACACCCGTGCGTAAAGTACTGGAATTGTCGAAGCAGTATGGATTCTCCGGTTTCCCTGTACTGCAAGGCAAAGCCGTGGTCGGCATTGTCACCAATCGTGATTTACGCTTTGAAACGCGACTGGATGTGCCAGTGAGCGAAGTAATGACACCGCATGATCGTTTGATCACGGTTAACGAAAGCGCATCAGTAGCAGATGGGAAGGCGTTGATGCACAAACACAAGCTCGAACGCGTGCTGGTTGTGAATAAGGATTTTGAGTTACGCGGCGTAATGACCGTAAAAGATATCACCAAGCAAACCACATTCCCCAATGCTGCGCGCGATGGGCATGGCAAATTACGTGTCGGTGCTGCTGTGGGCGTGGGCGATGGCACTGATGAACGCATTGAGTTACTCGTCAAAGCCGGTGTCGACACCATTGTGGTGGATACCGCGCATGGTCACAGCAAAGGCGTGATTGATCGCGTGCGCTGGGTAAAGAAAAATTTTCCACAGATTGATGTGATCGGCGGCAACATCGCGACGGGCGCAGCAGCAAAAGCGCTGGCAGATGCCGGTGCCGATGCCGTGAAGGTAGGCATCGGTCCAGGTTCCATTTGCACTACACGTATTGTTACCGGCGTGGGTGTCCCCCAGATATACGCCATCAACGAAGTATCAACTGCATTGAAGGGTAGTGGTGTGCCATTGATTGCGGATGGTGGTGTGCGTTTCTCAGGTGATCTTTCCAAGGCGATTGCCGCAGGTGCGGACAGCGTCATGATGGGTGGTATCTTTGCAGGTACCGAAGAAGCACCCGGTGAAACCATTCTGTATCAAGGCCGTACTTACAAGAGTTATCGTGGTATGGGCTCTATCGGTGCCATGCAACAAGGTTCAGCTGATCGTTACTTTCAGGATAACGCAGGCAACAATCCTAACACTGCCAAGCTGGTACCCGAAGGCATTGAAGGCCAAGTGCCATACAAAGGTTCAGTCGTCGCAGTGCTTTTCCAGATGGCCGGTGGCTTGCGTGCTTCAATGCATTACTGCGGTTGTACCAGCATTCCGCAAATGCATGAGAAAGCACAGTTCGTAAAAATTACTTCTGCCGGTATGCGCGAAAGTCATGTGCATGATGTGCAAATTACGAAAGAAGCGCCGAATTATCGGCGTGAGTAATGAGAGATTGAAGACCGTGCATTACCCAGAGATGCTGAACTGCTAATGCACCTTACGTTGTGAGATGCGAGTTGAGATTGTGACCATAACTGAAAACCTTGATATCCATGCACATAAAATTTTAATTCTGGATTTTGGTGCACAATACACACAGTTGATTGCACGACGCGTGCGCGAGTCAGGGGTTTACTGTGAAATTCATCCCTGGGACATGAGCGACGACCATGTACGCGCTTTCAATGCACGCGGTATTATCCTTTCTGGTGGACCAGAATCAGTCACGGATACTGAGCCACCGCGATCACCACAATCCGTATTTGAATTAGGTGTGCCGGTGCTGGGTATGTGCTACGGTATGCAAACCATGGCGCAACAATTGGGTGGACGTGTAAAGGCGGGTTCGCATCGTGAGTTTGGTTATGCACAAGTTACGATGACTGCGCCGTGTCGTTTGCTCGACAATTTACATGATCATCTGGATAGCACTGGTCGTTCATTGCTTGATGTATGGATGAGTCACGGTGATCGTGTTGAATCATTGCCACAAGGATTTGTTGTTGTGGGTGTAACTCCCAATGCGCCCTTGGCGGCGATGGCCGATGAATCACGTCGCTTTTATGGCGTGCAATTTCACCCTGAAGTTACGCATACTTTGCAAGGGACTCACATACTCGAACGTTTCGTGCGTGAGATTTGCGGTTGCGAGGCACGCTGGGACTCAGGCAACATTATTGCCGATTCTATTCAACGCGTGCGCGAACAAGTGGGCAGCGACAAAGTGTTATTGGGTTTGTCCGGTGGCGTCGATTCCTCTGTTGTCGCTGCGTTATTGCATCGTGCCATTGGCGAACAGCTGACCTGCGTATTTGTCGATCATGGTTTGTTGCGTGCCAATGAAGGCGATCAAGTGATGGAAACTTTTGCCAAACACATGGGTGTAAAAGTCATTCGTGTTAATGCAGAAGAACGATTTTTATCTGCATTAAAGAATGAAGCTGATCCAGAGCGCAAGCGTAAAATTATTGGTCGCTTGTTTGTCGAAGTATTTGAAGAAGAATCCGCCAAGCTTGATGGAACCAAGTGGCTCGCTCAAGGCACGATTTATCCCGATGTGATTGAGTCGGCCGGCGCCAAGACCAGCAAAGCTCATGTCATCAAGAGTCATCATAATGTCGGTGGCTTACCCGAGAAGATGAAGTTGAAATTATTGGAGCCTTTGCGTGAATTGTTTAAGGATGAAGTGCGTCGCATTGGTGTGGAGTTAGGATTACCGCGCGACATGGTTTATCGACATCCCTTTCCCGGTCCTGGTTTGTCAGTGCGTATTCTGGGTGAGGTTACCAAGCAGTATGCAGAACTGTTACGCAAAGCAGATGAAATTTATATTGAAGAGTTGCGCAAGCACGATTTGTACGATCGTACCAGTCAGGCGTTCGCAGTGTTCTTACCGGTTCGTTCAGTCGCGGTGATGGGCGATGGTCGTCGCTATGATTATGTGATCGCATTGCGTGCTGTAGAAACCATTGATTTCATGACGGCACATTGGGCGCGTCTGCCTTATGAGTTCCTTGATCACGTATCACGTCGCATCATCAATGAAGTACATGGCATCTCACGCGTGACGTACGACATTAGTAGCAAACCGCCTGCAACGATTGAGTGGGAGTGAATTGACGTTCTTCAGGGAAGATATTATTGGGTATCGACGTCGGTGAGTTAGATGCTTGCGATCGTGTTCACTCGGACTTCCTCAGTATGTTGCATGCTGAAGGTTAGTACTTAGCGTCAAGAAGTAGCTGACCGAATTCCCTCATGGCGGGCGTCTTGTTGCCCTTGCTCCAGACAAGTGTGAAGTTAGCTTTCGGTAAGGGCGGCAAATTGTACTGCCCATCAATAACTTTCATTCCAGGCCTTGAGTCGTCACGCATTTGTACTGTAACCCCCAGACCTGCAAGCACAGCTGTGCGAATGCCTTCTTGACTTGATGATGTGAAGGCAATGTGCCAATCGATGGATGCACGTTCCAGTGCATCTGTGCCAACTTTACGATCGACGCAAGGAGAGGGGGCAAACACGAGCGGCAGTGATATGCCGCGTCGTATCTCGAAAGTTTCGGCAGCTGCCCATACGAACTGGGTTTCACGCAGCACTGTTTCGTCCGAACTCTCGTCAAGGTCTGACAAGACCACGGCTAGATCCAGCTCACCCGCGCCGATCATTTTGCGCAAGTCGAGATACGAACTAACCGTCACATCGAGGCGCACATCGGGAAATCTGCGGGCGAATTGAGATAGTAGCGGTGGCAACCGTTCACCTAAATAGGTCTCGGGTACGCCGAATCTCACGACACCTGAGACTGGCGAAGATTTAAAACGGCTGGCCAAAGCATCGAGCGACGCTAATATCTGCTGTGCGTGGTGCGCAAATTCGTTGCCATCTTCTGTCAGTGTGAGCTGTCGGGTTGTGCGATATAGCAGAGACCTGCCAACTTGTTCCTCTAGCCGCCTGATCTGATGGCTCACAGCTGATTGGGTGATGTGCAATCGTTCGGCTGCGCGAGTAAAGCTGCCGGCTTCCTTCACGGCGGCAAAAGTGCGCAACAGCGTTGGGTCAAAGTCCATGGCATTTCTCGAATACATGAAGATTTATAATAAATAATAACAAATTAAATCATTTCCATCATGATCTCGCTTTCTCCAAAATGATTTGTAGCCGTATTGCCGGTATTAGCCGATCGATGCTTCTTTGCAAAATGGTTCGCTTGGCTTCGTTATTAAGAATTTATCAACGGTACAAATCATGCCCACTTCTCTTAACCGTCGCGGTGTTGTTGTTCTATTTGCCGTATGTCTTTCTTGCCTGATGTTCGGCCTTGAAATTTCAAGTATCCCCACAATTCTGCCCACTCTTGAAAAAGTACTAGGAGCAGATTTCAAGCAGCTTCAATGGGTCATGAATGCCTACACGATTGCGGTCACAACGGTGCTCATGGCAATCGGCACATTGGCCGATCGCTATGGACGCAAGCGCCTTTTCCTAATCTCCATTGCCGCTTTCGGCCTCGCCTCGCTGATCTGCGGTTTGGCCGCCAGCGTCAAACTACTTATCGCCGCGCGATTTCTTCAAGGCCTTAGCGGCGGAGCACTGCTTATCTGCCAGATCGCGATACTGTCCCATGAGTTCCACGAAGGATCCGAACGCGCTGTTGCTTGGGGTTGGTGGGGTGTGGTCTTTGGTATCGGTTTGGGTTTCGGCCCGATCATCGGTGGTAGCATTGCCGCGGCATTGAGTTGGGAGTGGGTATTTCTCATTCATGTCTTGTTGGCCTTCGTGGCATTCACGCTTACCGTGATGGGCGTCCATGAATCCAAGGATCCGCAGGCTGGTAGCCTCGACATCGCGGGCATCCTTACCTTGTCGCTTG